>NZ_JQKS01000016.1:0-131538 GCF_000746145.1 Methylobacter sp. BBA5.1 | reverse complement strand
TCTTATATAAAGTCAGATTCGTGATCACCGGGCTTGTCCAACAACCGGTTCAGATTGTGGTTCGCTTTGCTCACACAATCTAACCTTATTCGTTAGGCCTGTGGGTCACGCGACACAAACCTCAAGGGCTCTTCCATTAGCGACCATTGTGGAAGATAGACACGGCCGAATGGTGGGGATTTGAGCATGACCCCAGGTTCTTCAACATTGGTTGCCTGCATTTCCTCCGTTGTGGTGACGATGAACTCAACCGTGCCCGGCGTGCGGCCATTTTCAAGCAGCACGGAATCTCCAACCATGATTTCTGAGCCATCTTCGTACTTGAACATTTGCGTATTCAACTGAAGGCTTAACTATTAAGTAGACACCTTCTCAGGTGTATATAAAATTTAAATCGCAGGTGTATAATGCCACTCTCACAATCCGTTAGGCCTGATATTATAGTAACCACTTATTGATATCAACCTTTTTATGCAGACTAAAAACACACCGCCAAAACTCCTTGATCAAGTCCGCGAGCGTATCCGCGTCAAGCACTATAGCATTCGTACCGAAAAGCAATATGTGCAGTGGATTAAGCGTTTTATTCTGTATCACGGTAAACGCCACCCTCAAGAGATGGGAATGGCCGAGGTGGAGGCTTTTTTAACACATCTGGCGGTGGAAGGAAAAGTATCGGCTTCAACACAAAATCAGGCCTTATCCGCTTTACTGTTTTTGTATAAAGAGGTGCTGTTAATCGATTTGCCGTGGCTGAATAATGTCGTGCGCGCCAAGCAGCCGCAACGTTTGCCGAATGTGCTGACGCGTACCGAGGTGAGGGCGGTGTTGGTGCGGATGACCGGCATCCATGGTTTGATGGCCAATCTCCTGTACGGTACGGGCATGCGCTTGATGGAGTGCGTACGTCTGCGGGTGAAGGACGTGGATTTTGAACGCGGCGAGATTTTGATTCGCGACGGCAAGAGCGCCAAGGATCGGGTGACGATGTTGCCGGAGTCGTTGAAGGCTTCTCTGCAAGCGCATTTGCAACAGCGCCGCGCCTTGTTCGATGATGATGTCCGACTGGGCAAGGCATCGGTTTATTTGCCGGATGCGCTGGAGCGCAAATATCCCAATGCCTCGACTGAATGGGCCTGGCAATATATTTTTCCTTCCGGCAGCTACTCACTTGATCCGCGCAGCGGTGTCGAGCGACGGCATCATATTGATGAAAAACTGTTGCAGCGGGCGATGAAAAAGGCGGTGCAGGCCAGCGGTATAGCAAAGCCGGCCACGCCGCATACGCTGCGCCATTCGTTTGCGACGCATTTACTCGATTCCGGCTATGATATTCGCACGGTGCAGGAACTGCTTGGGCACAAGGATGTACAGACGACGATGATTTATACCCATGTCTTGAACAAAGGCGGGCGTGGGGTGAGGAGTCCTTTGGATATGTAGGGGATTGAGCTTTCTCGACAGGCTTTCTGTCCTTTGCTCTTACCGTTTACATATGTTCACAGCCCACCCCATATTCGACATCCCGACATCCATGCCTGGCTGTTAACAGCATGGCAAGTTCTCGATTCTCCCGGATTAAAAATTTCAGCTTTTTGTGGCTTGAAAAATCGCCAGTTCCCCTTATATCGTCAGTGAATGCCGGACTGAAACGGTTTTCAACGTGTTCTTGGTAAATTTAACTCTATCCGGAGATGATTATGGCTATTACTCGTTATGAACCATGGGGTTTACTGAATCAATTGCAGAAAGAGCTGGAACGGGCGTATGAAGGCGCTGCCGGCGGCGAAGGCTCGATCGCGACGGCCGAATGGGCGCCCGCGGTCGATATCAAGGAAGAAAACGATAAGTATGTCCTGCAGGCCGACTTGCCGGGCGTAAAGCCGGAGGATATCGATCTGAGCATGGAAGAAGGCGTATTGACCATCAGAGGCGAAAAGAAAACCGAAGCCAAAACCGAACGGGAAAACTATAAGCGCGTCGAGCGGACTTACGGCTCGTTTTACCGGCGTTTCAGCTTGCCCGATACCGCCAATGCTGACGGTATCAGCGCCAAATCAAGGCATGGCGTGCTGGAAATCGTCATCCCAAAGCGTGAAGCGGTGCAACCGAAAAAGATTAATGTTGCCTCGGAAGATTAATAACAACGGAGCCTTAGGGCTCCGTTTTTTTTGCCGTTAAAAAAATTATCGATCAATTGTCAGGAGTTTTTACGGTCCCGCTCGAAGCCATTTCAATACTCTTCATCAATTTTGCCTTGTTCTTATGCCTGGAAAGACTGCTCTGGATGGGGTAACGGCTGCTCATCACTCGCTATGGCTTTTCCAGTCCGGACGAATGAACTGCCGGTATTTTTTACAGCTTTTTCAAACGCAATAACGCAGTACTGGCGCATGGCATCCAGCCCTGGAGCAGCTCCAAGTCCCGTCATACGGGGCTGGCAGCGGAAATTCAGCTGGCAAATACGGTTATAACGCTGGCCGATGAGCTGTCGGAAGGCTTTACATATTTATTAACCAGGGCGTGGAACGCTAGGGTAATTTATGATTAACCTATTGTTTTATAAAAAATTATATGATGTCGGTATGGCACGTGCTGTTCCGTTACTGCTGAATATGAGCTGTCGAAGCATTTTACACAATCGTTGACCAGTCCCCGTGGTACTTCAGCTGCCTAATAATTTAATTCATTGATTTCTTAAGCATTAATTGAGTTGGTATGTTGCATGCCTTGATTTTCGATGAATGTCACTTTTCTATCCGGCGAGCGATGAGGGTCAAACGAAGCAGGGATAGAAAAAATAAACCGGAATTAATTAAATTGTGACGGTTTATTTATAAAGGAGGAGGCGGGTGAAGTCAGGTGCAATCGAAACCGCCTTCTTCTTATTTCGGAGAGTAAAACGATGAAACATTTAACGAAAGGGGCGATTGCCGGGATTATAAGCCTGGCTGTTTTCTCGGTGACGGCGCAGGCGGCATTTATTGTGTCCGGGCAGTTAACGGGCGATCCACGTATTGATAATCCGGATAACTTGCTGGTCGATGTCAATATCAATGTTGACGGTAATTTGTCCAACTGGGCTGTTGATATCAATTCTCCGGATCATCCCGATATAAGACTGGATGAATTTTATTTTAATTTAGACGGCGGCATATCAGCCTCGGATATTGATTTTGTCAGCTTTAGCCCAGCCGATTGGGCTGTTACCAGTCCCGCGACAGTTCGAGGCGGAGGGAATTTTACCCCCAACTTTCAATTTCAAGCACTCGATCCGGCCGATCCGCCGAATGCCGAGGATGTCACCAATGCCATTCCTTTAATATTTGATGCCATACTGAACCGGGATTGGGATGCCAATGATTTTTTACTGGCGGATTTCTCGCAGAGTTCCGATACTGTTTTGGGTTCGGGGCAGATGGGGGCTCACGTGCAGTCGCTTCAAACAACTGACGATGTGACAAGTGATAGCGGCTTTGTATTGGGCGAATATATCTCCACCGGCGCCGAGCCGCCGCCAGATGGGAGTGTACCGGAACCGGCAGCCCTTTGGTTGCTAGGTCTGGGACTGTTGGGCTTGGCTGGTTTTTCCCGCGGGCGAAAATCGGGCCATTAAGTTTAAAAAAGCTGATTTTATGAAAGCAAAATAGATTATTATCAAGACGAACTTCAGTAAAACCGCAATGTTTCATGCGTAAAAAAGGGCGCCGAAACGCCCTTTTTTCTTTTAAGAATTTGGCTAAAGATTACTTCCTGAAACTGGAATCCCGCAGAGGGTGCGCTGGCCAACAGCAGGCGGCGCAGTGAGGCGCATCGCTCGCGAACGATGCGCCTCCTGTCGTCGGTACATCTTATGCTTAAACAAGGACATTATTGACGACCAAATCCTAAGCAGCTGCTAAAACGCATTTGGCGAATGAGCAAATAGTCTGCGTAATCTCCGAAGAAAATTATTTTCCTTTTCCAGGGGCGGCATCGCCTACTGCCACTGACGTGCTGCTTCCGGCTATGTTGCCAACCTTGTCAACGGCTTCCACGGTATAAGTAAAAGAGCCCTTGGAACGACCGCTTAACTTGTCGGTATAACTGGTGCCGGTCGTGGTTGCCACGGGGGAGTTGTTGCGTTTGATAATGTAATGAGCGATGCCTGAACCTGAGTCGGTCGATGCCGTCCAGGAAAGGTTCACCTGATTTTTTTTGCTGACAGCCGTCAGGTTTCCCGGTGCGGTCGGCGCTGTTCCATCGACAGTGACTGTCGCCGACCGGGTCGCGCTGGCATGGCCTGTTGCCGATGCGGTTACCGATTTTGTATAAGTCCCGTCGGTGCTTGGCGCCGGGCTGGACCAGGACGTGGAAGTCGAACTCGCCGGGCTCAGTGCGTATGAGCCTAATGCCGTGTTGTCATTGCCTGTCAAGGTGAAAGTGCTGATGCCGCAGGCCGATGTATCCTGATTGGTCAGGGAAATATCAAATTTTATCGTCGCCCCCGGCTTGCTGTATAGAGCGTTCGGCCCCATGGTCAGTGCGGGCGTGTTGCTGGTGCAGGTAGAGGCAACCTGGGCATTGGTGGTGGCGCTGCCGATATTGGAATAGCTTGAATTGCCGTTGCTGTTATAGGCGCGAATACGGTATTGGTAAGTGGTCGATGTCACAAGGCTCGAATCGGTAAACCCGGTTGTGTTGCCGGCGGTTACTGCAAATTCAGCCCAGTTGCTGCCATCGGCGGATCTTTCCAGTCTGAAGCCGGTTTCATCACTGGAGTTGTCGGACCATGTTAAAGCGATTTCGCTGGCGGAAAGCGCTGAAGCGGCCAGGTTACTGGGCGCATTAGGGGTTGTTGAATCAATGGTCGACCTGAATGCGGCGACGATGGCTTTGGTGTTGTTCATCGATAGCGCGTTGTTTTCTGTCGCGGTGCCTGTTGTCTGGCCGGTCGTCAGCGACACGTTCGGATTGGAGAAATAACTGACCCGGGCGCCGCCACTGCAGCTATAGGACATAATCGTTCGGAATCCGCCCGTTTGGCATAGCCGGTAGCCGTAAGAATAATCGTAGGCGCCGGCACTGGACGAATTGGCTTTGTCATGCTGATCGCCCTGGTTATGCCCGAGTTCATGGGCGAGCGTGTTATCGGAAAGGCAGGCATAGGTGGAGTCATCATGCACGACGCCGAATGCGTAAGGTGCAAACGAGGTGCTTGGATTGCTCATCACATAAGCAATGCCGCAATAGTTGGTGTCGGCGGTAACCAATAACACTTGGTCGGCGCCGTATTGGTTGCGCAGGTTATGAACCGCATCCATTTTGCCGTCATTGGTGCCACGCAGGTCGGTCAGACTGGTGGTCATGTTGCCGGTCTCGTTATAGCTGACTTCGCCCATATAAACGACATTGAGCTGCATATCAACCTTACTGTTGATGTAGGCCTGATTGGCTTTTGCTACCGCGTTGGCTATTTTGGCTTCAATACCCGTTTGTCCCGATGCATTGTTTTTTGCTTTCGGCGTATAAACCACCATCAGGTCAATGATTGTGCCGGTGCCGGCGGCGCTGGTGACGGGCTCGTCGGTTGCCAACGGGCCGGCGGTCTGATCGCTGGCGGTTGGCAGGTCTACGGTAATTGTGTCCTCGTTGTTTCTGGGATTTTTACTGGGGTCCACTTGAATGATGTCGTGCCGGTTGTTGCCCTTGGGTTCTATCTCATAGATCTCTTCGCCGATCTGAACGGTGCCGGACATGCTTTGACCGCGAATGGTCAGAAAGACTTCGCTTTCAGGTTCGCCGTCAACATGACCGATCCAGGTACTGCTGCCTTTAACCTTGTCTATCAGTCGGTCGCGTACAGCGGTTACCACAACATCATCAAAAAGATTAAGCGTCAGCGTATCCATCTCCAGCAGATCGGTATGGACGGCAACAGCGCGGTTTCTGCCCTTGACGGCTTTTGCAGGTAATGTTTTGTCCTTGGCTTGCGGCATGCCGAAATTGTCAAACAGATCGGGAGCGGGGCCCCGGCCGGCAGCGCCGGCGGGCGTTAATGAAATTATTGATGAGGCAAGCAGTGACAGGGCGAAAGTATTTTTGAGCTTCATGACAGGAGGTTCCGTTTGGGATTTACATTACAAGTTAAAAGTAATAAACATCTCAGAAAGTATGGGAGTAAAAGGCGTGGAAAAATGAGATGCGAATAACATTTTTGGGTGTTGGAAACCGAATAAACCGTGATGTAAATCTCATTTTTTCAACAATCCGTTGAACAAGCGTGGCAGGGAAAAACCAAAGGGTATCTGAATTTTCTTAAGAAATATTTAAGAATATATATTCCCTGATTTAATATCAAATAATTAAGAAGGGTATTTAGTGTTAAATATCATATAGGACACGGTGTTGAGACCGTTTTGATATTCAGATACATGCCATCTGATCAATTAGGCCAATGGCAATGAGGCCGGATCCGCAAGCAGGCATTCGGCTTGTTGATGAAACGGTATGTAAGCCGACTGTTTTCTGATATAACACTGCAGTTCGAGCTTGTGTTGAAGGGGTGGCCTTTTGACGCGGATTCAAGAAAAGCAACAATAATGCGCAAGTTTAAAAGCAAATCCCGAAATGGAGGAAAGATGAAAAAAACACAGAATCTTAAGCTGAAAGTCTCTTTTGCCGCTGTTTTACTGACGTTGTCGGCAACAGCGATGGGGGACGCCAAGTCCGCGCCAGAGGCCGCCAAGCCGGTGCACGGCGACTATCAGGACTGGCGTTTGCTGTCGGTTTCCCACCGGACCGAGAAAGAAACCCTGCGCGCCATCCTGGGCAACGACACCGCCATAGAGGCCGCGCGTAAGGGTGAAAACAAGCCCTGGCCGGATGGCTCGGTTTTAGCCAAAGTAGTATGGAAAGAGCGCGCGCATCCCAATTGGCCGCAGGCGATCGTTCCCGGTGGATTTGCCGGCGCTGAAGCCATGATCAAGGACAGTAAGAAATATGCCGCTACCGGCGGCTGGGGCTTTGCGCATTGGCAAGACGGCAAGCTGGTCATGCACGAAGAAGCCAAGGCCAAGGAATGTTTTGCCTGCCATACGCCCATGAAGGACAACGATTACGTTTATACCTTCTCCGCGTTGCAATAAGCGTAATCTTAAAAAGCCGGGGTTGAGTCCTGGCAGCTTTATTGCGGGAAGACCAGGCGCTTCCCGCACCACATCCTTTGGGTTTTAGTCGCCGGCCAGCCAGTCCTGCGGTTTCAGATAGCGTTCGTAAAGGCGCGCCTCGGGACTGCCGGGCTTCGGTTGCCAGTTATAGCGCCAGTGGGCAACCGGCGGCATGGACATCAGAATTGATTCGGTCCGGCCGCCCGATTGCAGGCCGAACAAGGTGCCTCTGTCATAGACCAGGTTGAACTCGACATAACGGCCCCGACGGTACAATTGAAAATCGCGCTCCCGGCCGTCGAAAGGCGTGTCCTTGCGTTTCTGCACGATGGGCAGATAGGCCTTGACATAGTGATCACCGACGCTTTGCATAAAAGCAAAGCAGCGTTCAAAACCCCAGTCATTCAAATCGTCGAAAAACAGTCCGCCGACGCCGCGCGTTTCATTGCGGTGCTTGAGGAAAAAATAGTCGTCGCACCATTTCTTGTAGGCCGGGTAGACCTGGTCGCCGAAAGGCTGGCAGGCGGCACGCGCCGTCCGGTGCCAGTGCAGGACGTCTTCCTCGAACGGATAAAACGGCGTCAGATCAAAGCCGCCGCCAAACCACCAGATCGTCGGCTCGCCCGGTTTTTCGGCGATAAAAAAGCGCACATTGGCGTGCGAAGTCGGTACATACGGGTTATTGGGATGGATCACCAGCGACACGCCCATGGCCTGAAACTCGCGATCGGCCAGTTCGGGACGTTTGGCCGTGGCCGAAGGCGGCAGATTAAAGCCCGATACATGGGAAAAATTCACGCCGCCCTGTTCGAATACCCGGCCGTTCGCGAGCACGCGCGTTCTGCCGCCGCCTCCTTCCGGCCGTTCCCAATTATCTTCAATGAACCGGGCTTCGGGTTCCTCGCCTTCCAGGGCGGTGCAGATATGGTCCTGCAAGCCAAGCAGATAGGATTTTACGCGGGCGATATCGTCGGTATTCATAGGCCTAATAAGAAATAGATAATTAAAACAGGCGGAAAATCTATCAGTTTTTGTAGGGAATCGGCAAATAAAAACGGAATCTGTGCGGTCTCTTTTTGTGGGATAATTGGCTCATCCTCTTTTACCTGAATAATACCGCCATGACTTTTCCAACGATTGAATCCTTTGTCGGCAATACGCCGTTAGTCAGACTCCAGCGCTTACCCGGTGCCACCAGTAATACCATTCTGGCGAAACTGGAAGGCAACAACCCGGCCGGATCGGTGAAAGACCGGCCGGCGGTCAGCATGATCAAGCATGCCGAGGCGCGGGGCGAAATCAAGCCCGGCGACCGGCTGATCGAGGCGACCAGCGGCAATACCGGCATTGCCCTGGCGATGGCCGCGGCCATCAAGGGCTATAAGATGACCTTGATCATGCCGGACAATATGAGCGAGGAACGCCGGGCATCGATGAAAGCCTACGGCGCCGAGATTATCCTGACGCCGGCGGCCGGCAGCATGGAGGCCGCGATCGACCTGGCCCGGGAAATGGAGGCGGCCGGCAAGGGCAAGATCCTCGACCAGTTTGCCAATCCCGACAATCCGCGCGCGCATTATGAAGGCACCGGCCCCGAAATCTGGCGCGACACGCACGGTAAAATCACGCATTTCGTCAGCTCCATGGGCACGACCGGCACAATCATGGGCACGGCCAAATACCTGAAGGAGCAGAACGAGGCAATCCGGATCATCGGCGTGCAGCCGGAAGGCGAGTCCAAAATTCCCGGCATCCGGCGCTGGCCCAAGGAATACCTGCCGAAAATTTATCAGGCCGAGCGTGTCGATCGTATTATCGATGTCGATCAGGTCTCGGCTGAGAACACCACGCGAGCGCTGGCGGCCGAGGAGGGCATTTTTGCCGGCATTTCATCGGGCGGCGCCGTATCCGCGGCATTGAGACTGTCGGCCGAAGTCGAAAATGCCGTGATTGTGGTGATTATCTGCGATCGGGGCGACCGTTACTTATCGACCGGTGTCTTTCCGGGCTGAGCCGGGATGGCCAAGCGCCTATGCACTGTTGATGAGGATCCTCCTGGCGATTATATGGATGTTAGCGACGTCGATCGCCAATGCACTGGATGCCGTTTCGGTCAATATCGGCGCCCTTAAGGCCAGAGACTGGCAATTGCAGGGCATTCACATCGCCTTGACGGACCTGGGCAAAAGTCCGCAGCAACTGGCCCTGACTATTGACAAACTGAGCCTGCCCAAGCCTTTCGATGACCTGAACCTGGTCAATATCCGCTGCACGTCTTTCACCTGGCAAAACGAGGCCATGGACTGCGAGCAGGGACGCGCCGAGATCCGTTCGCGGCAGTGGCAATCGCCGTCAGCCGATTTATCCTTTCACATCAAGGAGAACCACAGCACGTTCAAGCTGGCCAATTTGCATTGGGTGGGCGGCCGGTTTACCGTCGAGGGCGAGGAAATCGGCCTGCAATGGCGGCTGAAAATCCGGGCCCGCAGGGCCGATGTCAAACTGCTGCGGGCGATGATCCGGCTGCCGCCCGTGGAACTGCAGGACGGCCGCGTCAGTTTATGGTTCAACGTAACGGGTTCGCACGATACCGTGCACGCCGTCGATGCCGCCGTCGAGGTGAAGGATTTCTCGGGGCAGAGCGTCGATGCGCGCTTTGCCGCCGAAGGCTTGACGCTGTCGACCAGGCTGGAAGCCCGTCGCGAAGACGGGGTATGGCGCTGGCAAAATCATACGGAAGTCGGCGGCGGGGCGATATACGCCGAACCGCTGTTTCTGACGGCAGGCGCGCAGGCGATCGTGCTGGATACGGAGGGTGACTGGAATGGCAAGACCCGCCGGATCGCGATCAAATCGGCCGACTATCACCATCCGGGCGCGGTGAAATTACAGGGCAGCGCGGTTATTCGCTATGACCATGACATCGCCGTCGAACAGGCCCGTTTAACGCTGGCCAGCCAGGATCTGGCGGGGCTGTCGGCGGTTTACCTCCAGTCCCTGTTCGAGGCGACGGCATTGGAAGGCGTATCGCTGTCGGGACGGCTGACAGCCGATTTGACCATCGAACAACAGGCATTGGCCAGCCTGACCGCCGGTTTTAGCGATCTGGATGTGAACGATGAAGCAGGGCGTCTGGCGCTTCAGGGCGGTGCCGGCATTATCAACTGGTCCGGTAACGAAGCCTTTGATCAATCCTCCGAGCTGGTCTGGCAGCGCCTGCAGGTGCGGGCTTTGCCTGTCGGTCCGGCCCGGCTTGCCTTTCTGGCCCGGGCGGGAACTATCACTCTGCTGGAAAAGACCAAGCTGCCTTTTCTGGACGGCATTATCGCCGTCAATGAGTTTAAGTGGCAGGCCAAGCAGCAGGATGCACCCGAAGTTTACTTCGAAGGTGATGTCTATCAGGTATCGCTGGAGCAATTGTCCAGCGCGCTGAACTGGACGCCGCTGTCCGGCACCATCAGCGGCCGTATTCCTGGCGTCGACTACCGCGATAAAACCTTGAGCCTGGGGGGCGAGCTGAACATCAAGGTGTTTGACGGGGAGGTCAAGGTCACGAATCTGGCATCGTCGGGACTGTTTACCGATTTTCCGAGGTTTCATGCGGAACTGGAAGTCGACAACCTGGATTTGGATCAGTTGACGCGGCGGTTTGAGTTCGGCGGCATCACCGGGCGTTTGTCGGGCTATGTCCGGCAGTTATATATGGAAAATTGGCAGCCGGTCAGTTTTTACGCTTGGTTCGGCACGCCCGACGACGACAAATCCCGGCATAGAATCAGCCAGAAAGCAGTCAGGAATATCGCCAGCATCGGTGGCGGCGGCGCGGCCGATGTGCTGTCCAGAAGTTTTCTGCGTTTTTTCGAAACATTCAGTTACGACAAAATCGGCCTGGGCTGTTATCTGCATGACGGAGTCTGTCAGATGATGGGGGTCGAGGCCGCGCCGCAAGGATATTACCTTATTAAAGGTGGTGGCCTGCCGCGGATCGACGTGATCGGCTATAATCCCCAGGTTGACTGGAACGTATTGATAGAGCGGTTGGCACGTATTTCAACCACCGATGAAGTACGCATTGAATAATTGGGAGCAAATCATGAAAAAAATAATAGTATTGGGCGCGTTGATGTTGACCGCTTGTGTAACGATCAATATTTATTTCCCTGCCGCGGCAGCGGAAAAGGCCGCCGATGAAATCATCAGGGGCATTCAGGAAGAGGGCGCGCCAGACGCAACCGAGCCCGAGGCCAGCCTGTCCGTCTGGCAGGTCGCCGTTTTCAGGTCGCTGGACAGCGTTATCAATGTGGTGATTTCGCCGGCACAGGCCCAGGGGGCTGATTTATCGATCAACAGCCCGGAAATCAGGCAGGTGCGAGCGTCTATGGAAAGCCGCTTTTCCTCGTTAAAGCCCTTTTATAATGCGGGTTTTATCGGCATACAGGCGGACGGCCTGTTGACGGTCAGAAATGCCGGTGCCGTACCCTTGCAGGACAGAAACAAAGTCAACAAACTGGTCGCGGCCGAAAATGCCGACCGTCAGCGTCTTTATCAGGCTATTGCCAACGCCAACGGCCATCCCGAATGGGCCGCTCAAATCAAATCAACCTTTGCCGCCCGTTGGGTCAGTCATGCCCAGCCGGGTTGGTGGTATCAATCATCTAACGGAAGTTGGAAGCAGAAGTAATCAGCATGTCACGAAACAGATCGAGAAGAAAGCAGTTGCCGGATACACCGGTCAAAGTCACCATAGCATCCCTGGCGCATGACGGGCGCGGGGTCGCGCATGTCGACGGCAAGGCCGTGTTCATCGATGAGGCGTTGCCGGGCGAAGAGGTCGAGTTTGTCTATACCGAAATTCGCCGGGATTACGCGGAAGGCAAGGTGGTCAATTTGCTGAGCCGCGCCGGTGACCGCGTTGACGCCGCCTGCGCGCATTATGGCGTGTGCGGCGGCTGCAGCTTTCAGCATGTGGATTCAAGCGCGCAAATCCGTATCAAGCAGGACTTGCTGGTCGAGCAGTTCCGGCGCATCGGCAAGGTGGAGATTCCCACCTTGTGGGAACCTCTGGAAGGGCCGCATTGGGGCTATCGGCGCAAGGCGCGCATGGGCGTCAAGTACGTCGCCAAGAAAAATCGCGTGCTGGTGGGCTTCAGGGAAAGACGTCATCCGTATCTGGCCGAGATCGACAGCTGCATCGTCATGCACCCGATCGTAGGCACGCGGCTGACCGCGTTAGGCGAGATGATCGAGGGCCTGACCATCCGCGATAAAATCCCGCAGATTGAGGTCGCGATCGGCGACGACGACTGCGTGCTGGCGGTGCGCGTGCTGGAGCCGCCGACCGATGCCGATAAGGAGCGCATGCGCGCATTCGGGCGCGAGCATCATATGAGCATCTGCCTGCAGCCGAAAGGCCCCGACACCATCGTGCCGCTGGACGGCGAACCGGAAGTCATACCGACTTATGCGCTGCCGGATCAGGACATCGAATTCAAATTCAGGCCGGCCATGTTCACGCAGGTCAATTACGAAATCAACCGGCAGATGATCAACCGCGTGCTCGATACGCTGGATCTCAACGAGAACGACACGGTGCTGGACCTGTTCTGCGGTCTCGGCAATTTCACGCTGCCGATGGCCCGAAAAGCCGGCCGCGTCGTCGGTGTCGAAGGCGATCTGCCGCTGGTCAAGCATGCCCGGGAAAACGCGCGCCATAACGGCATCGAAAACGTGGAATTCCATGCCGCCGATTTAAGCAAGGATATCAGTGATCAGCCTTGGGCCAACCGCAAGTACAACAAGATCATGCTGGACCCGTCCAGGGCCGGCGCTTCGGAAGTGCTGCACCATTTCAAAAAATGGTGCCCCGAGCAGATCGTCTATGTATCCTGCAATCCCTCGACGCTGGCCCGCGATGCCGGCATTCTGGTCAATGAGCTCGGTTACAAGCTGATCAAGGCCGGCGTCATGGATATGTTTCCGCAGACTGGGCATGTGGAATCGATCGCCTTGTTTGAGAAGAAATAGCGTCTAGAGCCGTTTTGCATGGCCTGCAGGCCGGGGCCAGGCAACAAAAACCCAGCATTCGAGTTTTTGTATGCTGGGTTTTTGTTAGGATGACTATCCAGTCGGCAGACTAATTGTCGGGTCAATAAATTTTACACTTTAATGCGCGGCTAATGCTGAAATCGAGTATTAAAATATAATGAAAACATAGGCTTGATTAATGTGGTTCGAAATGTGCTTTCTCTTTAAAACCCCCAATAAATTTGGCAGGAGGAAGCATGAAAAAAATTCTCGTTTTTATAACACTGGCGACAACCCTGTTATTTGCCGCCCCTTTTAGTCACGCGGCATTGGTTAAATTTAATGCCGACCTTGATGGCCCAAGCGAGTTTCCGGTCAACAATTCGCCAGGTACCGGTTTTTCCTCGGTCGACTTCGATACAATCGCGAATACGTTGCGCGTGCAGATTGAATTCGCCGATCTTCTCGGAACAACGGTCGCCGCCCACATCCATTGCTGCGTTTCCCAGTTCGCCCAGCCGTCGACTGCCGGGGTTGCCACGGCGGTGCCGTCTTTTCCCGGTTTTCCATCAGGGGTGACGGCAGGAACCTATGATGAGGTGTTCGATTTGACGTTGGCTTCATCGTTTAATCCGGCCTTCATCACGGCGAATGGCGGCACGGTGGCGGGCGCGGCGGCGGCTTTAACCGAGGGCATGCTGGCCGGCGAGTCTTATGTGAACATTCATACGACGGAATTTTCCGCTGGCGAGATCCGTGGCTTTCTGCAGGTTGAGCAGGTTCCTGAACCAGAGTTGGCGGGCCTCCTCGGTTTGGGATTGGGTTCTCTTCTGGTGTTGCGGCGCCGCAGGCACATCGCTCTGTTTTAGCGGCAACAGCTTTGCGGCCACCTAAGGCGAACAGCCAATGGTGGCCAAAATCGCGCCGATATTCGTCTGCGTAAACCAGGCTGAGCAGTGGCTTGCCCTCGGCGCTTACCGGGTATGTAATCAGAGTTTCGTTCATGGCATACAAAAAGTTAGAATAGGCCATGAAAATACAAAATACCCCGCCTTCCATTGCCCATATTGCCTTCGCCAGCTTTATCGGCACCGCGATTGAATTCTATGATTTCTATATCTATGCAACGGCTTCGGCACTGGTGATCGGGCGCGTGTTCTTTCCGCAGAGCGAGCCGGCGGTTCAGTCCTTGAGCGCATTTCTGACATTTGGTATCGCCTTTATCGCGCGGCCATTGGGGGCGGTGCTGTTCGGTCATTTCGGCGACCGGATCGGACGCAAGGCGACGTTGGCGGCATCACTGTTGTTGATGGGCGTGTCCACGCTGCTGATCGGTTGCTTGCCCGGTTATGACACGCTGGGTGTGTGGGCGCCGGTCGCGCTTTGCCTGTTGCGCTTCGGGCAGGGGCTGGGGCTGGGCGGCGAGTGGGGCGGGGCGGTGCTGCTGGCCACGGAATACGCGCCTGCCGGCCGCCGAGCCTGGTACGGCATGTTTCCTCAGTTGGGGCCGTCCGTGGGGTTTTTGCTGGCAACGCTGAGTTTCTGGCTGCTGGCAGTTAATTTAAGCGATGCGGATTTCCAGGCCTGGGGCTGGCGTCTGCCTTTTCTGGCCAGCGGCTTATTGGTGGCAGTGGGCCTGTATGTGCGTCTGAAACTCGCCGAAACGCCCGAGTTTTCGGCGCTTTTGCAGCAGCAGGCGCCCTTGAAAATGCCGCTGACGGTGTTGCTGAGCCGGCATCTGCGTGCCGTGCTGCTGGGCGCACTGGCGATGGTGGTCTGTTATACGCTGTTTTATACCGCGACCGTATTCTGCCTGAGTTACGGGACTAATACGTTAGCGATCTCACGGCCATTGTTTTTAGGCATGTTGTGCGTGGCCATCGTCTTCATGGCGCTGGCCACGCCTTTATCGGCCTGGGCCAGTGACCGGTTCGGGCGCCGTCCGGTATTGATGATCAGCGGTTTTGCCGCCATCCTGTCGGGTTTTGCGCTGGCTCCGATGCTGAGCAGCGGATCAACGCTGCAAATCACGCTGTTTTTGTCGCTGTCGCTGTTCCTGATGGGGGCGACTTTCGCGCCAATGGGCGCTCTGCTGCCCGAGTTGTTTCCGGTAGCGGTGCGCTATACCGGTGCCGGCGCGGCCTATAATCTCGGCGGTATTCTGGGCGCATCGTGCGCGCCGTATATTTCGCAGTTGCTGGTCAATCAGGGCGGACTGGCCTGGGTGGGCGGCTATGTTTCGGCGGCCGCGGCCGTCAGTTTTTTAGCGGTATGGCGTATCGGGGAAACCCGGGCGCAGGTTATGAGCGAATGCTACGAGTTAAGGTAAGGAACGTGAATTTTATAATTCCCATTCCTAAAAATTCAGGTGTGCGTATGAAACCCGATTTGTTTCTGGAGATTTCAATCAGCCAGCAACAGCTGAGTATCATTGACAACGGACAGATTTTGCAACGTTATGCCGTATCCACGGCCAAAAATGGCGCCGGTGAGCGTCGGGGCAGTGAGTGCACGCCGACGGGCTGGCACCGGGTCCGGGCGAAAATCGGCGCCGGTCAGCCGTTGCATGCGGTGTTTGTCGGCCGGCGGCCGACCGGTGAAATTTACAGCGCCGAACTGGGCCGGCGGAATCCGCGGCGGGACTGGATATTGACGCGCATTCTGTGGCTGGGCGGACTGGAGCCGGGAAAAAACCGTTATGGAGATGTCGACACGGCCTGGCGCTATATTTATATCCACGGCTGCCCCGACGAATTGATGAACGGCAGGCCGGAATCGCACGGTTGTATTCGCATGAACAATGCCGATGTGCTGGATTTGTTCGAGCGTGTGGAGGCCGGGATGCCGGTTTTTATTTATTGATGATAAGCGAGTGTAGTTTGAGTTTGTGTGATAGCGGCGGGCTGATTGCCCGCGGGAGCCTGAAATGACGCGTATCGTTTTAGGCGTGGAATATGATGGCGGCGGCTTTTCGGGATGGCAGTGGCAGCCTGACAAGCGCAGTATTCAGCAGACCCTTGAGCAGGCCTTGTCGAAAGTCGCGGCTCAACCGGTGACTGTGACCTGTGCCGGCAGGACCGATGCCGGTGTGCACGCTTTTGAGCAGGTTGTGCATTTCGATGCCGAGGCGAAGAGGGATCTGCATGCCTGGATGCTGGGCGGCAACAGCAATCTGCCGCATGATGTCAAAATCACCTGGGTCAAGCCGGCGGTAGGCGATTTTCATGCCCGATACAGCGCCGTCGCGCGGTTTTACCGCTACATCATCCTGAATCGTCCAGCCAAGCCGGCCTTGCAGTATGGTCGGGCGACCTGGTGCTATAACCCGCTGGATGCCGACAAAATGCATCAGGCGGCGCAGTATCTGATCGGCAATCACGATTTTTCCTCGTTCAGGGCGCAGGGTTGCCAATCCAAAAGTCCCTGGCGCATCATGCACTTTATCGATGTCTATCGGCGTGACGATCAAGTGATCATGGATATTTCCGCCAATGCGTTTTTACACCATATGGTCAGGAATATCGCCGGCGTGTTGATGGCCATCGGCATGGGCAAGCAGTCCGTGGACTGGACCCGCGAGCTGCTCGAGGTGAAAAGCCGTAAGCTGGGCGGTATCACGGCGCCTCCCGACGGCCTGTATCTGGGGGCGGTTTATTATCCTGAGCACTACGGTATTGCCAAACATCCGGTCTTTGATAAATTGCCGGCCGATGCCAAACGTTTTGACTGATTTAATGGTCTAATCAGGTTTTTTATCTGATTTGCAATTATCAATATTTCAGGTTAGTGTCTTTTTTCTGTGAATTACAATTATGATTGATGTGAGTAACTTTTTATCTTTCCAGGTTCATGGCGGCGGCGATCACGGCGGCGGCGTTGCGGATGGCGTGGCCCATTTTCTCAGTTTTATCGAAGGGTTGTTAAGCAAGGAACCAGCGGAAATTTTTCCGGCCATTATGCCGGGATTGACCGGCATGCATAATATTCATCCTCTGCTGGTGCATTTTCCCATCGCATTGTTATCAATTTTCCTGATTCTGGATATTGCCGGTACACTGGCGAGAAGAACGCGATGGCGTGAGGTGGCCAGCTGGTTTCTTTACTTGGGGACCGTGGCGGCCGGGCTTACCGTTATAGCCGGCTTTATTGCCGCGGGTTCCGTGGCGCATGGCGGGAATGTCCATGACATTATGGAACGCCATCAGCAGTTTGGCGTTGCGGTGCTGATTCTGGCGGTTGTGCTTTCGGTTTGGCGCGTTGCAAGCGGCGGCGTGATTCGGGGCGCGGCAAACGGTCTTTTTCTGACGCTGACGGGCTTGCTCTGCGGATTGATGGTGCTGGGCGCCGATCTGGGCGGGCTGATGGTTTATAAATACGGCGTCGGCGTCGAGGCCGTCAAGCCGCCGGATGATGGTCATGTGCATGAGCATCCGAATGCGGACGCCGGGCATGGACATGCGGGTGATGGCCTTATGACAGATCACGAGCCTGAAGAGGCTGGCCATGTGCATGAGCACGAACATACGGAAGAGGGTCGTACGCACACTCACGAGCATGCGGAAGAAGACCATGTGCATGACCATGAGAATACGGCACATGATCATGGGCCGGCGGAGGATGCTCATGATCACGCGCACTGATTTTATAATGTTGCGTTATCAAACACGAGGCTGACTTATGTCAGCCTTTTTTATGAGGCTCGCGATTGTTTAGTAACGAATTCTTTGTATATTGCAGGCGCCACCGGTGCTGTTTTATGTTATTCTAGGCGGCTGGTTTTTTGAACAAATTCTCATATCACTTTATGCGAACTCGCGTTAAAATTTGCGGCTTTACCCGTGCTGAAGATGCCGTTTATGCCGCTCAATTGGGTGTCGATGCGATTGGCCTGGTTTTCTATCCGCCCAGTCCCAGAAATGTTGATATCGAGCGCGCGGTTGAAATCGTCAATGCCTTGCCGGCATTCGTTTCCGTCGTGGCCTTGTTCGTCGATGAACAGGAGGCGCGGATACGTGAGGTATTGGATCGGGTGCCGGTCGATTGCCTGCAGTTTCATGGCGATGAGCCGGACAAGGCTTGCCGGATTTATGGCAAGCGCTATATGAAAGCGGTCCGTATGCGGGAGGACATTGATATTGCCGCGCTGGCGCGGCGCTATCATGATGCGGCAGGGTTGCTGCTGGATGCCTGGCATCCGGATGCCAAAGGCGGAACAGGAAGCCGGTTCGACTGGGATTTGATTCCGCGCCAGTGCGCTTTGCCAATTGTATTGGCGGGCGGATTGGCCGCGGACAATGCAACGCAGGCTGTACAGGCGGTAAGGCCGTATGCGCTCGATGTCAGCAGTGGCGTGGAGGCGGGAAAAGGGATTAAGGATGCGCTGAAAATGGCGGCATTTTTAAGAGCAGTTAATGAGGGTGACAAAAGTTAATAACATGACAGAAAAATATAATATGCCCGATGAGCGGGGACATTTCGGCCCTTACGGAGGAATGTTTGTAGCAGAAACATTAATACCACCGATTCAGGAATTAAATGCGGCCTATCAACGGTATTTAACAGATCCGGAGTTTATTGCCGAACTGGATGCCGATCTGCAGCATTACGTCGGCCGCCCTTCGCCTTTGTACCATGCCGAGCGCTGGAGCCGCGAACTGGGCGGCGCGCAGATTTATTTAAAGCGCGAAGACCTTAACCATACCGGCGCGCATAAGGTCAACAATACGATTGGCCAGGCCCTGCTGGCCAAACGCATGGGCAAGACGCGCATCATCGCCGAGACCGGCGCCGGCCAGCATGGTGTCGCGACGGCAACAGTCGCGGCAAGGCTGGGGCTCGAGTGTGTGGTCTACATGGGTGCTGTCGATGTGGCGCGTCAGGCGTTGAACGTTTACCGCATGAAGTTATTGGGTGCCAAAGTCGTTGCCGTCGAGTCCGGCTCGAAAACCCTCAAGGATGCGCTGAATGAAGCGCTCCGGGACTGGGTCACCAATGTCGATAACACGTTTTATATTATCGGCACCGTGGCCGGCCCCCACCCTTATCCCGCCATGGTCCGGGATTTCCAGGCCATTATCGGCCGCGAAGCCAAACAGCAATGCCGGGAAATGACCGGGCGTTTGCCCGATGCGCTGGTCGCCTGCGTCGGCGGCGGCTCCAATGCCATCGGTTTATTCTATCCGTTTATCGACGATGCCTCGGTGAAAATGTACGGCGTCGAGGCGGCCGGCGACGGCATCGAATCGGGCCGGCATTCCGCGCCGCTGTGCGCGGGTCGTCCGGGGGTGCTGCACGGCAATCGCACGTATCTGATGGAAGACGATGACGGCGAAATCATTGAAACGCATTCGATTTCGGCCGGCCTGGACTATCCGGGCGTGGGGCCGGAGCATGCCTGGCTGAAAGATATCGGCCGGGCGCAGTACGTCAATATTACCGACAATGAAGCATTGGAAGGGTTTCATGCCCTGACGCGCATGGAAGGCATTATTCCGGCTCTGGAATCCAGCCATGCCATGGCCTATACCATGAAGCTGGCGCCGACCATGAAAAAGGACGAAATCATCATCGTGAGCCTGTCCGGTCGTGGCGATAAAGATATGCATACGATGGCACAACGCGAGGGCATAGCACTGTGAGCCGATTAGCCGCTAAATTTGAACAACTTTCTAACGCCGGCCGCAAGGCTTTGATTCCGTTTATCACGGCCGGCGATCCGCACCCTGAGTTTACCGTGCCGATGATGCATGCGATGGTTAAGGCCGGCGCCGATATTATCGAGCTGGGCGTGCCGTTTTCCGATCCGATGGCTGATGGTCCCGTTATTCAGCGGGCCAGCGAGCGCGCGCTGGCCCATAAAATGAGCTTGCGCAAGACGCTGATGCTGGCTCTGGAATTCAGGAAAACCGATCAACAAACGCCTTTGGTATTGATGGGGTATTTAAATCCCATCGAAGCCATGGGCTATGAGAATTTCGCCAATGCCGCCCAGGAAGCTCAGATTGACGGCGTATTGACGGTCGATCTGCCGCCCGAAGAGGGCGAGGAATGCATGGGCTTGCTCAAGGCGCGCGGCATCGATCCGATTTTCCTGCTGGCGCCCAACAGCAGTGAGGAGCGCATCAGGAAAATGGACGCCCTGGGCAGCGGTTATCTTTATTATGTGTCCCTGAAAGGGGTCACCGGCGCAGGCCATTTGAATACGGCCGATGTTGAAAACAAGCTGAAACAGATCAGGGCTAATACCCGTTTGCCGGTTGGCATCGGTTTCGGCGTCAAGGATGCAGAAACGGCCAGGACTGTTTCAGGAATAGGCGACGGTGTGGTTATCGGCAGTGCTCTGATCAGTAAAATTGAAGCGAATCTGCATGATCCCGAACGGGCCAGGGTTGAAATTGTTGAGTTGCTGGCTGCCATGCGCCAGGCGATGGATAGTTGAGGCCGGGGTTGGAAAGTAATTGCAGACGGTTGCCGGTTGGTAATCGAATGTCATGGTTTACCTCGAGCCGATTTGCCATACATGCATATGATGAAGCGCTACGGAGCGTATAATAATGAGTTGGTTTAAGAAATTAGTCCCTTCGACAATCCGGATAGACGGGTCGAATAAAAGAAATACCGTGCCGGAAGGCTTGTGGAACAAATGTCCCAGTTGCAGTGCGATTCTTTACAACAGCGAACTGGAGAGAAACTTCAGTGTCTGCCCGAAATGCGAGCATCATCTGCGCATCTCGGCCAGAACGCGTCTGAATATGTTCCTGGATGAGGAAGATCGCGAGGAAATCGGCAAGACCGTCAAACCTACCGATCCCTTAAAATTCAAAGACAGCAAGAAATATAAGGACCGGATTGCGCAAGCGCAAAAGCAGACCAAGGAAACCGATGCGCTGGTGGTGATGAAAGGCAAGCTGAAAGGCAAGGACATCGTTGTTGCGGCTTTCGATTTCAGTTTCATGGGCGGATCGATGGGCTCGGTCGTCGGCGAGCGGTTTGTCCGCGGCGTCAACACGAGTCTGAAGCTTGGCGTACCGTTTGTCGTGTTCACGGCCAGCGGCGGCGCGCGTATGCAGGAATCGTTGTTCTCCTTGTTCCAGATGGCGAAAACCAGCGCGGCCTTAACGAAATTATCCGAAGCCGGCATCCCCTATATTTCCTTCATGACTGATCCCACCATGGGCGGGGTGTCGGCAAGTCTGGCCATGCTGGGCGATATCAACGTGGCCGAGCCCAAGGCGCTGATCGGCTTTGCGGGGCCTCGGGTCATAGAACAGACCGTCCGCGAGAAATTGCCTGAAGGTTTTCAACGCAGCGAATTTTTGCAGGAGCATGGCGCTATCGATATGATCATCGACAGGCGAGAGATGCGCGATAAAATTGCCAGCATCCTGTCCATGCTGATGGCCGGCAGGGCGGAGACCGTCGTAGAGGTACCGGCCGAGCCGCAGGCGGAACCAGTTGCTCCGGTTGAGCCGGAAACAGAGATTGCCGAAATTGAAACGTTTGCCGATAGTCCTCAATCCGAGCAGGAAGCGTAATTTCCCTATGCCTATCGGTATCCAGGCATTATCGGCTAATGATGCATTTTGATTCGTTGGAAGGCTGGCTGACCTGGCAAGAAAGCTTGCATCCGCTGACAATAGATTTGGGATTGGATCGGTCGTCCCGGGTTTTTCACGCGCTTAATCCCGATGGGATCAAACCGCCAACCATTACGGTTGCCGGCACTAACGGCAAGGGCTCGTGCATCGCTTATCTTGAAGCCATCTACAGAGCGCAAGGCTATCGCGTCGGTGCTTATACTTCGCCGCACATTCTGAAATACAACGAAAGAATCAAGATAGACGGTAAGCCGGTATCGGATGAACTGATTTGCGAGGCCTTTTCCAGAATTGAAGCGGTCCGCGGCGATATTTCGTTAAGTTATTTTGAATTCGGCACGCTGGCGGCACTGGATATTTTCCGGCGCTCGAATCTGGATGTCCAGTTGCTTGAAGTCGGCCTGGGCGGGCGTCTGGACGCGGTCAATATCATTGATCCCGATGTGGCGCTGATAACGAGCATCTGCATTGATCATGTCGATTGGCTGGGCGAAACCCGCGAAGCGATAGGCAGGGAAAAAGCCGGTATCTTCCGGGCCGATACTCCGGCCATCGTCGGCGATCCCGAGCCGCCGGCATCATTGGCGCAGGTGGCGGTCGACCAGCAGGCGCGGCTCTATTGCCTGGGCAAGGATTTCGGCTATAAAAAACGAGCGGCCGGATGGGACTGGTTTGCCGGCGATCGCCGGTTGCCCCAATTGCCTGAACCGGGGTTAAAAGGCGAGCACCAGTTCCGCAATGCCTCGTCGGCAATTTTAGCCGTGGCCGAGTTAGCCGGCGCATTGCCCGTCAGCGATGCCGCGATTCGGCAAGGGCTGGAGAAAGTCCGGCTGGCCGGCCGCTTTCAATTGATCAATGATGAAATTCCGGTATTGCTGGATGTGGGGCACAATCCCCAGGCGGTAAGAACGCTGGTTGATTATGTGGCCGCGACTTTTCCCGGCAGGCGCATTCATGCCGTGTTTTCCATGATGAAAGACAAGGATATCGCGGGCGTTATTGAAATCATGCGTCCTGTGATTTTTAACTGGTTTTTCGCGCCCTTATCCAATCCTCGGGCGGCTACGGAACCTCTAATGCGCGAGATTTTCGCGCAAAGCTCGGTGACTAATGTATTTTTCGGTTTTAAAGGTTTTGCCGAGGCTTTCGATGCTGCAAAAACCCAATCCCAGAAAGGCGATCTGCTGCTGGTTTTCGGCTCGTTCTTTCTGGTATCTGATTGCCTGGCTGAATTTGAAAAAAGGTGAGTTGAGAAAATGGAACAAGAGTTAAAACAACGATTAATTGGTGCGGTAGTTGTGACGGCGCTGGCGGCCATTTTTATTCCCATGCTGTTTGATGATCCTGTTGACAATAGCGGTCAGGTTGTCAGCGAATTGATTATTCCCGAGGCGCCGATTGTCGTGGAGGGCGAGGACAGGCTGCCCGCCAATGCCGATCAGGTTCTGAATACGACGGAGGCGGAACCGTTGGACGCTGAGGATACAGGCTATCCTGACCGACCGCTTGATGAACCGGAAATTGCTTTATCCGAACTGACTCAGGAAGAGCTCGGTTATCCCGAATCCCTGGGCGCCGAAGATGCGCAAGAGGTAGTTATCGTGGAAGAGGCCGAGCAAGTGCTGGAGGCGCCGAGAAAAGAGAGCAGCCCCCCGGTGCGGCAGGAAACAGCTCGACATGAGAAACCGGCGGCGATTAAAACGCCCGCTAAGGAATCCCAGGCGGCTACAAAACCGGAGCCGGCTGTTCAGCAGAAAGCCGCGCCAGCCAAATCAGGCAACGGCCTGACCCGGTGGTATATACGCGCAGGCAGTTTCAGCAAGGAGGAAAACGCCACGACCCGATGGACTGAACTGCGCAAGCAAGGCTTTCCGGCGTCGCTGGAAACCGCTCAGGTTAACGGAAAAACCTTATATCGGATCAAGGTCGGCCCCGAGCTTGATCAAAAACGCGCTAAAGCCATGCAGGAAAAAGTGGATAGGCTAAATAAGATTAAATCCCTTCTTGTCTCGGAGTGAGGCCAAGTGAAACGCTATTTTTTATAGACCGGACGGACATATGATCTGGATAGACTTTACCATTATCGGCCTCGTCCTCATTTCGCTGGTCATAGGGTTATTGCGCGGTGTTATTAAAGAAGTGTTTTCATTGGTGTTCTGGATAGTGGCGATCTGGGTGGGGATGAATTTCAGTCGTGACTTCTCCCGCTTCCTGGAGCCGGTTATCAGCCACCCGTCAGCCAAAATTGCCGCCTCGTTCGTCAGTCTGTTTGTGATTACGCTGGTTCTCGGTGGTCTAATTGGTTTTATACTGGGAGAAAAGCTGATTAAACAGGCCGGACTCACTTTCGGCGATCGCTTTCTCGGTATGATTTTGGGCTGTTTCCGAGGCGTGGTCGTTGTTGCGGTCATGATCGTGCTGGCCGGCTTGACATCGTTGCCGGAAGATTCCTGGTGGAAAAAATCCCGATTGATTCCACCTTTTCAATCATTCGCTGTCTGGTTGCGGGATCACAACCCGTCAGGCATGGCGGGTTATATAAATTATCGCTAAATATTTTAAGGATCAGGTTAAAAAAGAATGTGTGGTATTGCTGCTATCGTTTCACATCAGGCTGTTAATCAGGAGTTGTATGATGCATTAACAGTTTTGCAACATCGAGGCCAGGATGCCGCGGGGATTGTCACTTGCGAGAACGGACGACTGCATTTGCGCAAAGAGAACGGCTTGACACGGGACGTTTTTAACAATGATCAGATGATGAGGCTGAGGGGCAATATGGGCATTGCCCATGTGCGTTATCCCACGGCCGGCTGCACCAGCTCGGCTGAAGCGCAGCCTTTTTATGTGAACTCTCCTTTCGGTTTGACGCTGGCGCATAACGGCAATCTGACCAATACCGAAGAGCTGAAAAAGGCCTTGTTTGTCGAGGATCTGCGTCATATTAACACCGATTCCGATTCCGAAGTGCTGCTGAACGTTTTTGCCCATGAATTACAATCGCTGGGCAAACTGCATTTAAGCGTGGAGGATGTGTTTGAGGCGGTATCGGGCGTGCACCGGCGCTGCCGCGGCGCTTACGCGGTAGTGGTTATGATCGCCGGGTTCGGAGTGCTGGGCTTCAGGGACCCACATGGTATCCGGCCCGTAGTATTCGGCGAGCGAAAATCCGACCATGGCCCCGAATTCATGATCGCCTCGGAAAGCGTGGCGCTGGACGTGCTGGGCTTTAATCTGATCAGAGACCTGGAACCCGGGGAAGCGGTGTTTATCGAGGAATCGGGCGTACTGCACACCAGGCAGTGCGCGAAGGCGATCGATCATTGCCCTTGTATTTTTGAGTACGTTTATTTCGCCCGTCCCGATTCCATTATTGACGATATTTCCGTTTATAAAGCCCGTTTGCGCATGGGCGAAAAACTGGCGGAAAAAGTGCTCAGAGTCTGGCCGGACCATGATATCGATGTCGTCATCCCTATTCCCGATACCAGCCGCACGGCCGCTTTACAGATGGCCAACAGGCTGGGCGTCAAGTTTCGCGAAGGTTTTATGAAAAACCGCTATATCGGACGGACTTTTATCATGCCAGGCCAGAAAATGCGGAAAAAATCGGTCAGGCAAAAGTTAAATGCCATCGGTCTGGAATTCGAAGGCAAAAACGTTTTATTGGTTGATGATTCCGTGGTCAGGGGGACGACGTCCGAACAGATTATCCAGATGGCCCGGGATGCCGGCGCCAAAAAAGTCTATTTCGCTTCCGCGGCGCCGCCTGTCCGCTACCCGAACGTGTACGGCATCGATATGCCGGCCGCTCATGAGCTAATCGCGCATAACCGCTCGGAGGAGGAGGTTTGCGCCGCGATCGGTGCCGACCGCATGATTTATCAGGATCTGGATGACCTGATCGATGCCGTTCGCAAAGGTAATCCGAACATCAAACATTTCGATACCTCCTGTTTCAGTAACGAATACGTGACCGGCGATATTGATACGGCCTACCTGGAGCGCATTGAAGCCATGCGCAACGATAGTGCGCAATCGGAACGGAATTCGCAGAATTTCATTATAGAAATGCAAAATTGCGGTTGAAACAGCAGGTCTGAAATGCGCCTTGCTGGAACTCTTTTTTCTTCCTGACAAAATTAACGAACAATGAAAGACATTAACTGGAACGAATATTCTCTGGAAACTCAGGCCATAAGGGCCGGACACAGGCGGACGCATGAAGATGAGCACAGCATGCCGATTTTCGCTACTTCCAGTTATGTTTTTGACAGCGCCGAGGAAGCCGCTTTGCGCTTTACCGGCCAGAAAGCCGGCAATATCTATTCGCGATTCACCAATCCAACCGTCAATGCCTTTCAGGAAAGGCTGGCGCTGATGGAGAAAGGCGAACGTTGCCTGGCTTTTTCGTCGGGCATGGCGGCCATCATGGCGGTCGGCATGGGTCTGCTGAAAGCCGGCGATCATGTCGTCTGTTCGCGCAGCGTCTTCGGCAATACCGTGTTGATGTTCCAGAATTATTTCGGCAAGTTCGGTGTTGAGACGGACTTCGTTGACCTGACCGATCTTGCGGCTTGGGAATCAGCCATCAAGCCGAATACGCGCTTTCTGTTTCTGGAAACGCCTTCCAACCCGCTGATTGAAATCGCCGATATTGAACGCATTGCCGCAATCGCGCATAACCACGGCAGTTTGCTGGTGGTCGACAATGTTTTTTGCACGCCGGTGCTGCAAAAGCCACTGGCGCTGGGCGCCGATATCGTCGTGCACTCGGCCACCAAATACATAGACGGGCAGGGGCGTTGTGTCGGCGGTGCCGTCGTGGCCAGCGAGGAACTGATCGAGAAGCATATCTATCCGTATCTGCGCACGGGCGGCTCGACCATGAGCCCGTTCAATGCCTGGGTATTTTTATCGGGCCTGGAAACGCTGGCGGTCAGGATGAAAGCGCATTGCGACAACGCGTTCGAGCTGGCCAAATGGCTGGAGCGGCAGCCGGGCGTCGCCAAAGTCCATTATCCCGGCCTGGCATCCCATGCCCAGCATGAATTGGCCAGGCGCCAGCAGGCGCACTTCGGGGCCGTGGTCAGTTTTGAACTGAGCGGCGGCAAGGAGCAGGCCTGGAAATTGATCGACGCCACCGAAATGCTGTCCATTACCGCCAACCTGGGCGACGTCAAGACCACTATAACGCATCCGGCCACGACGACGCATGGCCGGCTGGCGCCGGAAGTCCGCGCCGCCGCCGGTATCAAGGATGGGCTGGTGCGGATTTCAGTAGGTCTTGAGAATCTCGAGGACATCAAAAACGACCTGTCAAAAGGTCTGGAAGGCTGACAGCTAGCCCGGGTATTTCATAAAACCACAGAGGACACAGACAACCCCGGGAGCAAGTATCTGTCCATGCGGTCGTCTGTGTCCTCTCTAGCCCCTTATGCCGGGCTTCCGCAAAGCTCCAACCCAGCCTACCCGCTAAGCCACAGGGATGTAGCGAATGTCGAAAACGCAGCCAAGTGGCTTTACCAAAAACAGCGGTAAAGGCTTTCTATTGTTCTGAATTATCGTCAAGATCAGCAAGGATAGCGGCTTGGTGACTGATAAAGCTCAAGACGCGTTGATGCAGTGTCAAAAAATGCCGATCGGTGGCCTCGAAGTCCTGGTTTAACAGGCAGCTCTCCAAGGCATGAGCCGCTTCCTGCATATCAGTCAAGCCGCAGAAACTTGCCGAGCCATGCAATTTATGGGTGATTTGCCGGGCAAGCGTGTACTCCCGGCTATTCAGCGCCTTATTGATGGCGCTGATTTGCTCCGGAAGTTCTTCAAACAGCTTTTTAAAAATTGTCAGGCTGAGCGGACGGTTATTGTAGGTTTTTTCCAGCATGGCCTGAATATAATCTGTCGCGTGTTTTGTGGGTAGGGTCATAATTGCTTGGTAATGAAATAACGATAATGACGGTTTTATGACGCTATCATCGCTTAAATTCTTGATGGTTTGAAGTCGCAATTATTCACTGCAGCGTCCAGGCCATTAATCCTGTCTTTTTATTAGTTAATTATCAGCTTTTACGATTCTCTGTATATTATTCTTTTAGTTGATTATTTTTTCTATTCAACCGGGTTTTTCAACGCCGATCCTCTATAATGACCAATGCCTGACGGTGATATTTCCGATGATTAATGAAAATTCATAAGCGTTTGTTTTATTATTGTTATTTTATTGTGGTCTATAAATTGCTTTTAATGGATTTAAAATGAAAGGTTTTAAACATGGCTCAAATTGAACAAAAAAACAGCGGAGCAAAGGGTTCCTCCACAAAACTGATCCTCATTATTGCCGCTGTATTGATTTCATTGGCGGGCGGTTCGGCGGCGACTTTCTTTTTTTTGCAAGGAAGCATGGCCGAGGCTGAAAAAACCGAGCAGGTGGTCGTCGAGGATAAACGGTACTTCGATATGGAAAAGCCCTTTATAGTCGATTTCCCTAAAAGCGCTTCAGCGCGGCTGATACAAATTTCAGTGTCATTTCTGGTGGAAGGCGAGGAAACCGTCGCGGCGCTGAAAAAGCACGAGCCGATGCTGCGGAATAACCTGCTGATGCTGATCAGCGCTCAAAATGTCGATGAGCTAAAGACCCGCGACGGAAAAGAACAGCTGCGCGCCGTGATGCTGAATGAGACCGATACCGTGTTAAAGAAAATGACGGGACAGAGCCGGCTCAAGGAAGTCTTTTTTACCTCTTTCGTCATGCAATAATATGTCTACGGCCGATTTACTGTCACAGGAAGAAATAGATGCCCTGCTGCATGGCATGGATGAGGGCGATATCGCTATCGCGACTGAACCGGATACGGATGAATCTTTTCCAGACGACATTCCGGAAGAGCATAAGCCGTATGACTTTACCAGCCAGGAACGGATTGTCCGCGGACGCATGCCGACCCTGGAAATGGTCAATGAACGGTTCGGCCGGTATTTCCGTGTGTCGATCTTCAATTTTCTGCGCCGTTCGGCGGAAATCTCCACACCCGCGCTGCAGATTCAAAAGTTTTCCGAATACATACAAAGCCTGTTCGTGCCGACCAACCTGAATATCGTGCGGTTTTCCCCGCTGCGCGGACGGGTCTTGATCGTCATGGAGCCGCGCCTGATTTTTACCGCCGTAGACAACTTTTTCGGCGGCGGGGGACTGTTTTACAACAAGATCGAGGGCCGCGAATTCACGCCGACCGAGACCCGGGTTATCCAGATCATCCTCGACATGATCTTCAAGGACCTCCAGGAAGCCTGGAAGCCGGTCATGGATCTCAATTTCGAATACATGAGTTCCGAAATCAATCCGCAATTCGCCAATATTGTCAGCCCTTCGGAAATTGTGGTGATCTCCACGATTCATGTCGAGCTGGAGGGCGGCGGCGGCAATATCAATATTGTCATCCCGTATTCGATGCTTGAGCCGATCCGGGAATTGCTCGATGCTGTCAGCAGCGACAGGACCGAAGTGGACGGCCGCTGGCAGGTAGCCCTGCGCAACGAGATCATGCGCGTGGAAGTGAGCGTCGACAGTCTGCTGGTGGAAAAACAGATGAGCCTTAGGGACGTCATGCGCTTTAAAAAAGGCGACGTCATACCGATCGACATGCCGGAAACGGTACAGCTTAAGGTAGAGGGCGTGCCTATTTTTGAGGGCAAGGTCGGCGTATCGGACGGCAATTACGCGGTGCAGATTATCAACAAATTAACCCCTGACTCGATTTGAGGGCTTCAGGGCCGGGTTATAACGCGACAAGCGGGAAAAAATATGAGCGAAGAATCAATGGGACTTTCCGACCAGGAAGTGGCTGATGCATTTGCAGCCGCTGAATTCGAGGCATTCGACAACCAGGAAGATAAAAAGCCGTCGGCAACCCCAGCCGATGAAATCAATCTCGATGTGATTTTGGAAGTGCCCGTGACCATTTCCATGGAAATCGGCCGCACGCATATCAATATCAGAAACCTGCTGCAGCTGAATCAGGGGTCGGTCGTTGAACTGGACCGTTTTGCCGGCGAACCGCTGGATGTGCTGGTGAACGGCATGTTGATAGCGCATGGCGAAGTGGTCGTGGTCAACGACAAATTCGGCATCCGTTTAACCGATGTGATCAGTCCGTCGGAACGCGTGAAAAGACTCGCCTGATGCGTCTGAAAATCACGCTCTGCGGGCTGTTGTTCTGGGGCAATCCGGTGTTGGCGGCAGATGCCCCGCAGGCGGCCAGAACGGTGGCTTCGGGGGATATCGCCAATTGGAGTCTCGGGCTGCTGATCGTGCTGGGCGTTTTTTTTCTCTGCGCCTGGGCGATGCGCAAGCTGGCGGGTCTCAGTGTTAGCGGGTCCTCGAAAATGCGGGTCCTGGGCGGGCTGTCGCTGGGCATGCGGGAAAAAGTCGTTTTGCTCCAGGTCGGTAACAAACAGCTGGTTCTGGGCGTGACGCCGGGCCGCATACAAACCCTGCATGTGCTGGAAGGCGATGATTGCCTCGGCAGCGAGAACGACTCGCTAATGGAAACGGGATTTGCGCGGAAACTGAAGCAAGCGATGAAAGGGCAGCCGGATGCGTAGGGGTATTTTACTGCTGGTTTTGCTGCTGTCCCAGATGCCGGCCTTTGCGGCGCCGGGCATCGATGCGCTGACGGTCACGACCAATCCGCAGGGCGGCCAGACCTACAGCGTCACGATTCAGATTCTGGCGGTCATGACGCTGTTGACGCTGCTGCCCGCCTTGCTGCTGACGATGACCTCCTTTACCCGCATCATGATCGTTTTAAGCTTGCTGAGGCAGGCGCTGGGAACAGGGCAGGCGCCGAGCAACCAGGTGTTGCTGGGCCTGTCGCTGTTTCTGACCATTTTCATCATGATGCCGGTCATCGATCAGGTCAACACGGAAGCCGTGCAGCCTTATATGGAAGAGAAAATCGACTTTAACTCGGCGATCGTCAAGGCATCGGAGCCGTTCAGGCGGTTTATGCTGAAGCAGACCCGCGAATCCGATCTGGAATTGTTCGTCAGGATTTCCGGCCGGGCGGAACTGGCATCGGCTGACGATGTGCCGTTTTCGCTGCTGTTGCCGGCTTATGTGACCAGCGAGCTGAAAACGGCGTTCCAGATCGGCTACCTGATTTTTCTGCCGTTTCTGATTATCGATCTGGTGGTGGCCAGCGTGCTGATGTCCATGGGCATGATGATGCTGTCGCCGATGATCGTGTCGCTGCCGTTTAAAATCATGCTGTTCGTGCTGGCCGACGGCTGGTCGCTGATCATGGAAATGCTGGCGGCGAGTTTTTATGTCAGCTGACAGGGACGCGCCATGACCCCGGAAACCGTTTACAACATAGGGCAGGCGGCGATGGTGGTTGCGGTCAAACTGGCGGCGCCGGTGCTGTTGCCATCCCTGGCCATCGGATTGGTCATCGCCATGTTTCAGGCGGCGACTCAAATCAATGAAACCACGCTGACCTTTGTGCCCAAGCTGATCGTTATCGGCGTGGTATTGATGCTGATGGGGCCGGCCATGCTGCAAATGTTTGTCGACTACTTTCAGGAATTGCTCAGGGATATTCCTTATTTGATCGGATAAGCCATTGAATTTTACCGAAGCAGAAATCCTGGGACTGGTCGGGTCATTCATCTGGCCGCTGATGCGCATCAGCGCAATGTTCGTGGTCCTGCCCGTGTTCAGCATCCGCGCCGTCCCGGCCCGGGTCAGGCTGATCCTCTCGGTCGCGCTGACGCTGGCGGTCATGCCATTGCTGCCGGCGCTGCCGGCTGTCGAGCCGTTCAGTTATGCCGGCGGTCTGGTGGCCGTTCAGCAACTGGCGATCGGCCTGGTCAGCGGTTTTATTGTGCAGCTGGTGTTTGCGGCTCTGGTTTTTGCCGGACAAGGTGTCGCTTACAGCATGGGGCTGGGTTTCGCGGCCATGGTCGATCCGCAGAACGGCGAGCAGGTGCCGGTGGTCGCGCAGTTTTATGTCATCACCGGCACGCTGATTTTTGTCGGTCTGGATGGCCATCTGCTGCTGATCAGGATGCTGCTGGACAGTTTCACGACCTTGCCGATCGGTATGGCCGGGCTGGCAACAGCCGATGTCTGGACCGTCATCGCCTGGAGCAGCCGGCTGTTTGCCGGCGGCTTGCTGCTGGCGATGCCCATGATCGCCAGCCTGCTGCTGGTCAATGTCTGTTTCGGCGTGGCCGCCCGCGCGGCGCCTCAGCTCAATATTTTTTCGGTAGGCTTTCCCATCACGTTGATGCTGGGCATTTTATTGATCTGGGTGACATTGCCCGATGTGCTGGATCAGTTTTCGGGCCTGTTGACCGATGCCTATGAACTGATCGGGCACTTGTTGCGGCTATAGCGTATGGCAGAAGATTCCGATCAGGAAAAAACCGAACAACCCACCGGCAAGCGCCTGGCCGACGCGCGCAAAAAAGGCCAGATCGCCCGCTCCAGGGAGCTCAATACCTTCGTCATGCTGATGACCAGTGCCGTGCTGCTGCTGACCTGGGGCGAGCATATGGGCAATGGCCTGATCGATATGATGAAGGCTCAGTTTCAATTGAAGCGCGCGGTGATTTTCGATCCCGCCAGTCCCGCCCTCTACTTCAAGCAAACCATGATCGACGGCGTCCTGCTGATCGCGCCTTTTGCCGCGGCCATGGTCGCGGCCGCCATTATCGCCCCGCTGGCGCTGGGCGGCTGGGTGTTCAGCTGGGAGGCGCTTGCGCCCAAGCTGGAGAAGCTGGACCCCATTAAAGGCCTGGCGCGCCTGTTTGCCGTGCGCGGCCTGGTCGAGATGCTGAAGGCGCTGCTGAAGTTTTTACTGGTCTTTATGGTGGCGGTCGTGCTGTTCCGGTTTTTCCTGAAGGAACTGGTCGGCCTCAGCGTCGAGCCCATGGCGCAGTCGGTGTCGCATGCCCTCCGTATTATCGGCCTGTGCTTTTTGCTGTTGAGCGCTTCATTGATACTGATCGTAATGATCGATGTGCCTTATCAGCTGTGGGATCACAATAAAAAACTGAAAATGACCCTGCAGGAAATCAAGGATGAGATGAAGGAATCGGAAGGCAGCCCCGAAGTAAAAGGGCGCATGCGCAGGATGCAGATGGAAATGGCGCAAAACCGGATGATGACGGAAGTGCCGAAAGCCGATGTGATCGTGACCAATCCCAGCCATTATGCGGTGGCCTTGAAATACGACCAGCATGCCAACGGGGCGCCGAGACTGGTCGCCAAGGGCGTCGATCTGATCGCGGCGCAAATCCGAAATCTGGCGATAGGCGCCGACGTGCCGCTGGTGGCGTCGCCGCCGTTGGCGCGGGCCTTGTATTATTCGACCGATCTGGACAAGGAAATACCGCAGGGCCTGTACCTGGCGGTGGCGCAGGTATTGGCCTATGTTTACCAATTGAAAACCGCCCGGCAGAACCATTGGGATGAGCCCTTGCCGCCGGGGGATATTAAAGTGCCTGATGAATTCAAACAAGGGTAGATAACGTATGGATCTGAGCAGACTAAAGGCGGCATTAGCGATGCTGGGCAAGGCGGAGTTGGGCGCGCCGCTGGTGATTGTCATGATTCTGGCGATGGTCATGCTGCCGTTGCCGGCTTTTTTACTGGATCTGCTGTTCACCTTCAACATCGCGTTTTCGCTGATCATCCTGCTGGTGGTCGTCTATACGCTCAAACCCCTGGATTTTGCTTCGTTTCCGACCGTTATCCTGATGGCGACGCTGTTGCGTCTGGCGCTGAATGTGGCCTCGACCCGTATTGTGCTGCTGCAGGGCCATAACGGCGGCGATGCCGCCGGCAAGGTGATCGAGGCCTTCGGTGCGTTCGTGATCGGCGGCAATTTCGCGGTCGGCCTCGTGGTTTTCGCCATTCTGGTCGTGATCAACTTCATGGTCGTCACCAAGGGCGCCGGCCGGGTCGCCGAAGTGGGCGCCCGCTTTACGCTGGACGCCATGCCCGGCAAGCAGATGGCGATCGATGCGGATTTGAATGCCGGTCTGATCAGCCAGGATGAGGCGCGTGCGCGCCGTGCGGAAGTCGCGACCGAGGCCGATTTCTACGGTTCCATGGACGGCGCCAGCAAGTTTGTCCGGGGCGATGCGATCGCCGGCATCATTATTTTGTTCGTCAACATCATCGGCGGACTGGTGATCGGCGTCAGCCAGCATGGCCTGAGCTTCGCCCAGGCCGGCGAAATCTATGTGCTGCTGACCATCGGCGACGGCCTGGTCGCGCAGATTCCGTCCTTGCTGCTGTCGACGGCATCGGCACTGGTCGTGACCAAGGTCGGCAGCAGCGGCGAGAATATTGGCCAGCAGGTCAGCACGCAGCTGTTTGAGAATCCGAAAGCGCTGATCATTACCGCGGCCGTGATCGGACTGCTGGGCATTATTCCGGGCATGCCGAATCTGGTCTTTATCCTGTTGGCCTCGGGGCTGGCCGGTTCCGCCTACTGGATCGACAAGCGCCATAAGCTTGCCGAACAGGTTGAGATTGAGCGCTCGATGGTCATGCCGCAAGCGGCGCCCGAGATGAAAGAGCTGGGCTGGGACGATGTCATGCCGGTCGACGTCATCGGCCTGGAAGTCGGCTATCGGCTGATCCCGCTGGTCGACAAGAATCAGGGCGGGCAATTGATGACGCGCATCAAGGGCGTGCGCAAAAAACTGTCCCAGGAACTGGGTTTTTTGATTCCGTCCGTGCATATCCGCGACAACCTCGATTTGAGCCCTACCGGTTACAAGATCTCATTGATGGGCGTGACGGTCGGCGAAGCCGATATCCTGCCGGAAATGGAAATGGCGATTAATCCCGGGCGCGTGTTCGGCGCTTTGCCGGGCAAGGTCTGCCAGGATCCCGCTTTCGGCCTGGATGCGGTCTGGATTGAACCGAAGCAGAAAGACCATGCCCAGACCCTGGGTTATACCGTGGTCGATCCGGGCACGGTGATGGCGACGCACCTGAGCCATCTTCTGCAGATGCACGCGCACGAATTATTCGGTTATGAAGAAGCGCAGAAAATCCTTGAAAACCTGGCCAAGTCGGCGCCCAGGCTGGTTGAAGACTTGGTGCCGAAGACCCTGCCGTTGGGCGTCGTGGTTAAGGTGCTGCAAAATCTGCTGCAGGAACGCATTCCCATCCGCGATATGCGCAGCATCGCCGAAACTTTGGCGGAATACGGGGGCAAGAGTCAAGATCCCGACATCTTGACGTCCGCGGTGCGCACATCGCTGGGACGCTTGATCGTGCATGAAATCGGCGGCGCGCGGAATGAACTGCCGGTTATCACGCTGGATCACGAGTTGGAACAGTTGTTGCATAAGTCTCTGCAAACGGCAAGCGAAAGCGGCGTCGGCATTGAACCCGGGTTAGCAGAACAAATGCATCAATCGTTGCAAGACAGTGTGCAAAAAATGGAAATGGAAGGCCAGACCGCCGTGTTGTTGGTGTCCTCCTATATCCGTCCCTGGCTGGCCCGCTTCGTCCGTCATTCGATTTCCGGCTTACATGTCCTGGCATACAGTGAAATACCGGCCGATCGTCAGATCAAGGTCGTATCCACTGTCGGGCGACGCGCATAACAGATGAGGGCACAATGAAAATTAAACGCTTTTTTGCAGCAGATATACGCCAGGCCATGCGCATGGTTAAGGAAGAGTTGGGCGCGGATGCGGTCATCATGTCAAACCGGTCGGTGGACGGCGGCGTCGAGATCATTGCCGCGCGCGATTTTGACGAACAGTTGATCCACAACAAGCTGCAAAAACAGGCGAATGAACCACCGGCGCCGGCAGTTGCCGTCCGCGAGAGCAAAAACGCTGACCTCCCTGATTTCGAAGCCGAAAAAAAACGCCTGCACATTTTAACCAGCCCGAGAAAACCGGGTGGAGACGGATTCACATCCGATCGGCCTGTGCACCGCCCGGTTGACCAGTATGTCGGCTATGCGGAAAAAGCGCAGCTGCGCGGCAATCCAGCCAGTCCCGCGCCGAAAGCCGCCAAGCCGGCAGTCAGGGAAGCGCCAGCCTCGCCGGCCCCGGCGGTTAAGGCCGCCGAAAAGCCGGGCAGTCTGTCCGATCAGCTGCTCATGGAGATGAACAAGGAGTTGAAATACCTGAGAACCGCGCTGGACAGCCGGTTGACCGAAATCAGCCGGCCGCAAAACGCGCCAATCAATACCGTCAAAGCCGATTTGCTGCAACGGCTGAACGGTATGGGCATTTCCAAAAAGCTGGGCGCCAGGCTGGCTAACCAGCTGTCCGGTCATAACGATGCCGAACAGGCTTTTGAGCAAGCGCAGGCCATGCTGGCCGATATACTGCCGATAGCCGAGGACGACCTGCTCGAATCCGGCGGCATCGTCGCCTTAGTCGGTCCTACCGGCGTCGGCAAAACCACGACCATCGCCAAACTGGCCGCCAAGTTTATTTTAAGGCATGGCGCCAGACAGGTCGCCTTGATCACGACCGATAACTACCGTATCGGCGCCCACGAACAGATCAATACCTATGGCCGCATTCTTGGGGTGCCGGTGCGCGTGGCTTCCAGCGCCGAGGACCTGCGCCATTTGATCAACGGCTTTGCCGACAAACGCCTGATTCTGATCGATACGGCCGGCATGAGCCAGCGCGGCATGAAGCTGGTCGAGCAAATCAGTACGCTGCAGCAAAGCGGCCTGCCGATTAAATCGTATCTGGTCATGTCGGCGGCGACCGAATACCGGGCCATGAATGAAATCATCAACGCTTTTCAGGTTTTCGAACCGCAAGCCAGTATTTTGACTAAACTTGATGAAGCCGTTTCGGTCGGTTCCGCCATTTCCGCGCTCATAGAGCAGAACCTGCCGATAGCTTTTATCGCCGACGGCCAGCAAGTGCCTGAAGACATGCACCGTCCGCATGCCCGGTCGCTGATCGAGCACTGTGCGGCCGCGCTTAACGCGGAAAATGACTATACTGATGGAAGCAACCACGAAGCATGGATGGCGCAAGGCTATGCATAAGCCAACTGATCAAGCTGCCGGAATAAGGAAAATGAAATACATGAAACCCGTGCGCGTCATCGCCGTCACCAGCGGCAAGGGCGGCGTAGGCAAAACCAATCTGTCGGTCAATCTCGGCATCGCGCTGTCCCGAATGGGACGGCGGGTCGCCTTGCTGGATGCCGATATGGGCCTGGCCAATGTCGATATCCTGCTCGGCGTGTACCCGCAGTACAACCTGTCTCATGTGCTGGCAGGCGAGAAAACCCTGGACGACATCATGCTCGAGGGGCCGGCCGGACTGCGGGTTATCCCGGGCGCGTCCGGCATCCAGAAAATGTCCGAGCTGTCCACGATTGAGCAGGCGTCCGTGATCCGCGCGTTCAGCGAAATCGACCGGGATCTGGACGTGCTGATTGTCGATACGGCGGCCGGCATCTCGGCCAGCGTGGTCAATTTTGCCCGCGCCTGCCAGGAAATTATCGTCATGGTTTGCGACGAGCCGACATCGCTGACCGATGCCTATGCGTTTATCAAGCTGCTGAACAGGGATTACGGCCTGTCCCATTTTCATGTCATCGCGAACATGGTTCAAACGATTCAGCAAGGCCAGTCGCTGTTCCAGAAACTGAGCAAGGTAACCGACCGTTATCTGGATGTGACGCTGCAGTTTGCGGGCGCCATTCCATACGATGAATACTTGCGTAAATCCGTTCAGAAGCAAAGCCCGGTCGTCGAGGCATTCCCGCGCAGTAAGGCGGCGCTTGCCGTGAAGGCGATAGCGGCGAATGTTGACGCCTGGCCGTTGAAATCCCAGGCCGGCGGTTATCTTGAGTTCTTTATTGAACGCATGATCCAGTATGGTCTGCAAGAGGATGTCGCGTGAACAGAGCGGCAATGTACGCTTCGGTACAGTCGGGCGGCACCGATGAGCGTGTCATGCAGCATGTGCCCCTGGTCAAGCGCATTGCCTATCACTTATTGAATAAACTGCCGGCTTCGATTCAAATCGATGACCTGATCCAGGCCGGCATGGTCGGCTTGCTGGAAGCCATCAAAGGATATGACGCGACGCAGGGCGCCAGCTTCGATACCTATGCCGGCATCCGTATTCGGGGTGCCATGCTCGATGAAGTCAGGCGCTCCGACTGGACGCCGCGCTCCGTGCACAAAAAATCCCGTCAGGTGGTCGAGGCCATACAGGCCGTTGAGAGCCGCACCGGCCGCGAGGCCCGGGACAGCGAGGTAGCCGATTATCTGGGCATCGCTATCGATGAGTACAACCACATTCTTCAGGATTCGGTCAGTTGCCGCGTGTTCAGCACCGAGGAGCTGGCCCTGGCCGGCGATCATTTCCTGGAAGAGTCGACGAATTCGGCGGAAGAGCCCTTGGCCGGTTTAAGCCGCGACGGCTTTCGGCGCGCCCTGGCCGGCGCCATCATGGGGCTGCCCGAGCGCGAGCGGCTGGTTATATCGTTGTATTACGATGAAGAGCTGAACCTGCGCGAGATCGGCGAGGTATTGAATCTCAGCGAATCCCGGGTCAGCCAGATCAGCGCGCAGGCTGTGCTGAGATTGCGCGCCCGGCTGGCCGACTGGTTGACGGATCACTGCCGATAGTGGGCCGGCAAGTATAGAGACTTATGGATATTTTAAGCATCATTGGCATTCTGGTAGGCATCGGCGCACTGTTGCTGGGTAATTTGCTCGATGGCGGCCATATCGGTTCACTGTTGAATGGGCCCGCTTTCATTATCGTGCTGGGCGGCACGACCGGGGCGACGTTGCTGCAGTTTCCGCCGGCGGTTTTTATCAGAAGCGTCAAAATGTCGTTATGGGTATTCAGGCCGGAAAAACAGAATCTGAAAGGGCAAATTGCCAAGATAGTGGGCTGGAGCACGCTGGCGCGCAAGGAAGGCTTGCTGGGGCTGGAAAATGTGATGTCGGCCGAAAAAGACCTTTTCACCCAAAAAGGCCTGCAGCTTCTGGTCGACGGCAATGAGCCGGAAGTGATACGGGATACCCTGGAAGTAGAGATGACGACCAGTGAGAACAGGGATTTGCAGGCAGCCAGGTTATTCGAGGCGATGGGAGGCTATGCCCCGACCATTGGCATTATCGGCGCGGTCATGGGTTTGATCCATGTGATGGAAAATCTGGCGGAACCGGCGCTGCTGGGTGCCGGCATTGCCACGGCTTTTGTCGCGACCATCTATGGCGTGGCGACCGCCAATTTGATTTTCCTGCCCGTTGCCCATAAGTTGAAGCTGCATGTTCTGGCGGCCACGCTGGCGCGTGAGATGATCATAGAAGGCATTATCGCTATAGCCGAGGGCGAGAATCCACGAAATATCGAGTTGAAACTGAGCGGTTATCTGCATGACACGAACCGAACCTAGCTATGGCACGGCGTAGGCGAAAACCGCCTGAGGAGGCCAATAATCATGAACGATGGATAGTGTCCTATGCCGACTTTGTCACCTTGTTGTTCGCCTTTTTTGTGGTGATGTATTCCATCTCTTCGGTCAACGAGGGCAAGTACAAGACCCTGTCCGAATCACTGGACGACGCTTTTTCGAATAGAGCGCTGCAGGGCAATGTGCTCGAGCCGATCCAGACAGGCACGCCGCCTACCGTCATTCAGCCTATCCCATTGGACCATGTTGCGACTGCCGAAACGGATAAAAGACAGGCGTTGAGCGAGGAGATTCTCAAGGAAAGACGGCGTTTGCAGCAGGTTTCCGGGCAGCTTGAAGACGTTCTGCGCGCGTTTATCGACGACAACCTGGTGTCGGTCAAAAGGAGCGACTACTGGATAGAACTGGAAATGAACAGTGAGTTACTGTTTTCAAGCGGCGAGGCAAAATTATCCAAAAAGGCGATATCGGTGCTGAAAAAGACTGCCGAAGTCATTAAGCCCTTACCCAATGCAATCAATGTGGAAGGTCACACGGATACGATTCCCATTGCTACCATGGCCTTTCCGTCGAATTGGGAACTGTCATCGGCGCGAGCCACCCGTGTCGTGCAGGAACTGATCAAAGCGGGCATAGAGCCGGCTCGATTATCGGCAACCGGTTATGGCGAGTTTCATCCTATCGGCGATAATCGAATAGAAGAGGGTCGTTTTAAAAACCGGCGGGTTGTGCTGCTATTAGTGTCGCAGGCTTTTGCCCGCTATGGCGCGAGTGACGCGGAGCGGGCTAAATGGTTGAATCTGGCGCCGTCGGCCGCCGCCGCTGTTAGTAAACCCTGAGTGCAGATTAATAGGAGATCGGAATGACAGAAATTCGGCCTGTAGCGCCTTCTTGTCCCGTGTTAAAAACGGATCAGGATAAAAAAAAAGATCGGCCGGCGAAGCAACCGCCGTCCAAGGAAAAGCCCACTAGGGAAGATCAGGTGATTGAACCGGCCCGACATATTGATATTTCCATATGATGATTGACTATCTTCTCATAGCCATGGGCATCGCCATCGCCATCATTATCGGCGCGCTTGTCTGGCTGGCGCGGGTCTATTTGAGGCTGAAACGCGATTATCAGGTGCTGGCGAATACGGTGCAGGGCAATACCCAGGATATCGCCGGATTATGCTCTGCCGCCTTGACCGTGGATAGCCGGGTAACGAGCAATGACAAACAGCTGAGTGACTTATTAACACAGCTTGCCGAGCGGCAACAAAACGACCGGCATCAGCAAAACGATCAGTCCGCGCATCCCTATAGCGGGATTCTGCATGAAGTGCGCAGCGGCGCCAGTGTCAATGAGTTAATGAGAAATTACGGTTTGAGCCATGATGAGGCGGCTTTGCTGATTCGCCTGCATGGTTCTGAAAATTAGGGTTTGGTTAAAAATAACTTATTGAAATTAGCATCCTGCATAGGATGCGCTGACCAAAAGTAGGCGCTCCAGGCGGCATAGCGAAGCGCATCGCTCACGAACGATGCGTCTCCTGTCGTCGGCGCATCCTATGTTTAAACAGGGAAATGATTTATGGCCCAATCCCTAACATCTGATGTCACGCAGACAATTGACTCAGGTACACTAAGGATCAGGCTGACAATAACCACCGGTATCCCTTCCTTTTAAGGCCGTTTCCGGCCAATCGCCGCCATCGCTCCTACGTCCGTTATCCGCATAAAACAAGGCCACTACGCTGAGGACGGCATAGCCGTGCCTTCGCTTACGTCAGAAACCCGTTTATATCGTGCCGGGGTAAGGCGATTGTTTGTCGGGCTGAGCGGGTCTTTCCAGTTGGCGTCCGAACTCATCCAGTTGCCGCTCCAGTTCCTGGCCGAAAGACTCGAGCTGCTTTTCAATCAACGGGAGCTGCTGTTCCAACTGCTTGTTGAAGATATCGCCAAGCGCCTTCAGACTTCTGATAATGCCGCTGAACGGCTGGTTCGAAATATTGATCAGGGTTTGCTGGTAGTCAACTTGCCATTGATCATTTTCCTTTGCCAGGACGGTGTTAAAGGTCAGGGTTTTGTCGGTTTCATCGGTGGCCGAAGTGGTAATGACGGTTTCCACCGAGGCGTCAGTGCCGTTGATGACTATTTGGCCGGTTTGCACCGACGCTTCCTCAAGATACGGTTCTCTCTCGACCAGGTCACGGCTGGCCGGTGTGGCATAGCCTTTGGCCGCGCCAAGCTGGTCGTCTATCAGCGCTTCCCAGAATGCCGTCGTTACCTCATCGGGTGTTTTCGGGCTCTGGCAGCCGGCAAGTAGCGACAGGAAAATAAAAAGTCCGGCTAAATAAGCCGGACTTTTCGTTGCGCTTGGGGTAAATGCGGCAAGCAACGTTTTAATCGTCGCCACTGAATACGCCCAGCAGTTGCAATAAGCTCAGGAACAGGTTGTAGATAGAGACATACAACGATACGGTGGCTGAAATATAGTTGGTTTCGCCGCCGTGTATGATGGCGCTGGTCTGGAACAGAATCATGCCGGACATCAGCAGGATAAACATCGCCGATACGGCCAGGGACAAGCCGGGCATGGAGAAGACCATCGCGCCGATGCCGGCCAGAAACGCGACCAGGATGCCGACCATCAGGAAGCCGCCAAGAAAACTGAAATCCTTGCGTGTGGTTAAGGCATAGCCTGAGAGCCCCAGAAAGATGACGCCTGTGCCGCCTAGCGCGGTCATGATCAACTCATGGCCGTTGCTGAAGGCTTGAAGATACATGTTCAAAATAGGGCCGAGCGTTAAGCCCATGAAGCCGGTTAAGGCAAAAACAAAAACCAGGCCCAGGCCGCTGTTTCTGAATTTCTCCGTCAGAAACAACAGGCCGAAATAGCCCACTAAGGTAATGATCATGCCAGGGTGCGGCAAATTCAGCAACATCGATGCCCCGGCTGTCAATGCACTGAAAAGCAATGTCATCGACAATAACAAATAAGTGTTTTTCAGCATCTTATTGGTCGCCAGTATACTGGCTTCCGGTCGGGAAACAGCGGTATTTAATTTCATATTACTTGGATTCCTTAAAATAAAAGGTTAACAATACAGGAAGACCTTCAAATCTTACAAGAGTTTCGCGATGTCGGTAACAAAAATTGAGTAAGATATTGGTTTATAAGCATAGTAATTTTCAGAGTTGAATAATGACAGATACACTGCAAAAAACGCCCTATGAGCTTATCGGTGGTGAAAACGCACTATTAAGTTTAGTCGATCGTTTTTATTTTTTCATGGATACCCTGCCGGAAGCGGCAGGCATCAGAGCCATGCATGCAAAGAGCTTGTCGGGAGCCCGCGATAAATTGTTCAAGTTCCTATCGGGCTGGCTGGGCGGCCCCGATCTGTTTATGCAGCAGTATGGGCATCCGCGCCTGCGGCAGCGGCATTTTCCTTTTGCCATAGGCGCCGCCGAAAGGGATCAATGGATGTTATGCATGAATAAGGCCTTGAACGAAATGCCCATGGATGCCCATTTCAGGGACAGTTTAAGCCAGGCGCTACAACAACTGGCCACTCACATGATTAATCAGTATGATTGACGGTCAAGATAGGGGGCACCCAAGGCCAGGCACATGACTTTATCCAAACAACTATTCATACTGATATCGGCGCTGTTTTTGATGATTTTCAGCGTCAATTTCGTCATTAGTGTCGGTAACATGAGGAGTTATCTGCAGATTGAAGCCGAAGTGCATGCGCAGGATACGGCCACGTCTCTAGGACTGGCGCTGAGCCCATATATCAGCAATGAAACCGATCCGGTCATGGAAACCATGATGAACGCCATCTTCGACATGGGGTATTACAAGGAGCTCAAACTGGTGAATGCGGAAGGCCGGCCACTGGTTACCCTGACTAATGATCAGGTGTTTGAAGAGGTCCCGAGCTGGTTTATCGCCATGCTGCCCATCGAGACGGCCACGGCGAAAAGCGAAATAAGCTCGGGCTGGAGTATTGGCGGTACCCTGCGGGTCACGGTAAATCCGGGATATGCTTATCTTAAGCTTTACCATCAGGCGCAAAGCGCATTCTATTATTCTATGGCGGCATTTATAGCGTCCAGCATTTTACTGATGCTCGTCTTGCGGTTTATTTTATTGCCGTTAAAAAGAATCAGTCAGTTGGCGCTCGCGGTTTCCGATGGGCAGTATGAAACCATGGACCGGTTGCCTTGGACCACCGAGGTCAGGACCGTTGCCGGTTCCATAAACGCCATGTCCAAAAAGATCGGCGAAGTGGTGACAAACCTGAATGCCAAGCTTGAATTATTGGGCAAAAAACTGCAACTTGACGATGTCACCGGCCTGAGCAAAAAATGCGGCTTCGAGACGGACATGAAGCGCTTATTGGCCGAGCACGGCGAGGCGTTCATTTATCTGATAAAACTGGACGGTCTGGCTGCGATGGCCAAGGAAAAGGGCAGCGAGGCCATCGATCGCTTTTTACGGGACTGCGCCAACAGTCTGAAACAGTTGGCGGCGACATTGCCGGAAGGGAGCGCCGGAGTCTATCATTTTTTTGGCGGTGAATTTGTCCTGCTGGCCAGGGATATTAATTCGCAACAGGTCGAACAGATGGGAAAAGCATTGAGCCGCTCCTTGAGCGAATTGGGCTCACGATACCGACAACCGGATATTGCCCATATCGGCGTGGCGCCGTTTAATCCCCTGGACACGACCGCCGGCATGCTGGCGGCGGCCAATGAGGCGTTTGAGCAAGCCAAGTTGATCGGCGCCAACAGCTACTTTATCAGGACGCGGGACGATCAAGCCAAGGATATCGCGGAATGGAAGTCGCTGGTTTTCGATGTCGTCGATAATGACGCCTATACGGTTTCATTCATCGACCCGATAGAGAGTTTCCTGACCGGGCAAGTATTGATGACCGAGGCGTTTATTCGGGCATCGGCCGCTGATGGCCAGCCGATACCTGTCGGAACTTTCGTCTCTGTCGCCGAGAAATTCGAGAAAATTGTCGATCTGGATAAGGGCGTTGTTGAAAAAGTCCTCGCTTATATTGAAGGGCGGCGTATCCGGCATGCCATAGCGGTAAACGTGTCGACCAGGACGGTAAAAAACAGCGATTTCCGCGCCTGGCTGGCTGCGCAATTGGCCCGGCATCAGGCTGTCTCGGCCCAGCTCGTGTTCAGTATTTCCGCTTATGCGGTCGCGAAAGAGGTTAAGGTTTTCAAGGAATTTATCAAATTTGCCCACGAGCATGGCGCCAAAGTCATCCTGAAACGGTTCGATACGCAATCCGTCTCGCTGGAAACGGCGAAGGCGTTGAGACCCGATTATATCCGCATGGCCAGAGATCTCGGCAACGGCGTCAGCCGCGAACCGGGCAAACGAGACTTTATCGAAGCCATGAAGGAGATGGGGCAATTGCTGGACATCGGTATATTGGCTGAAAATATTGATGCCGATGAAGATTTTGCCGCCATTAAATCAATGGGGATCGCCGGTGCCAGCCGCGGCAGCGGTAAAGAGCCAAATAAGGCCGGCAAATTATATGTGCCCGTCGCCGACAGCATCGTTCATCTGTAACAGGCCGGTTTTGAAGACGACGCAGTGTTTCGCGTGCCGCAATATGGGCTTGTGATGACAGGGCGGCGTTTATTGTTTGACGAGGTACGCAATTGAAAATCTGACCAATATGCAGTTTGCCTGTCGGCCGTCGCGGCGCGGGCGGGCAAGCACGCCATAATTGAAACACAGGGAGTTATTTATGAGCATTGATCTGTTTACAGCTTTTCGGACCGTGAACCGGCCCGATTCGGAGTGTCGGCGGTTTCGCTGATGCCGGGGCTTAAGCGGTCGCCATTGAAAAAAATAGCGGCAGTGCTGCTTTGCTGGTCATATGCGTTCGCCGTTGCAGCGACGCTTGAAATTAGCGACGAATTACTAGGGCAGGTACAAAACAAATATGGCGAGGCGGCAAGGCAGCGCATCATTCAGTGGCAAACGCTGGTGCGGACGGCGAAAGACTTGCCGGATCAGGAGAAATTACAACGCGTCAACGAGTTTTTTAATCAGAATATAGCGTTTGTCGATGATATCCTGCATTGGGGCGTCGAGGATTACTGGGCGACACCGCTCGAAGCTTTGGCGACCGGCGCGGGCGATTGCGAGGATTATTCCATTGCCAAGTACTTCACGCTGAAAGAACTCGGCGTCGATGAAGATAAAATGCGTATTACCTATGTAAAAGCCTATAAACTCAATCAGGCACACATGGTGCTGACGTATTTTGCTACCCCAAGGGCCGTGCCGGTGGTGCTGGATAATTTGGTGCCGACCATCGAGCCGGCGACCAAAAGAACCGATTTATTGCCTGTCTACAGTTTTAACGGAGCCGGCTTATGGCTGGCCAAAGCCAGGGGCGCCGGCCAGCGCGTGGGCGGCTCGGACCGATTGGATTTGTGGACCAGGCTTAAACAAAGAATGATGAATAACCCGCTGTAATTTAGGGAGCTATTAGTGTCTAATCCGCCATTTTCTTATCATATCCGTCACAGCCAGCGCGCGACCCGTGTACGCATCGTTGTAACGCCCGGCAAGGTTGAAGTCGTCGCGCCGGTAAAAGCCTCGCCTCTGCGCATCGAGCAATTTGTTCAGGAAAAGCGGCAGTGGATTGTGCAGACTCTGGCAAACATGGAGGTTAAAAGCGCCCTGTACAGTCGCCGGGCTCCATCTGATTATAAGCATGGCGTCGATATCCCGTTTCAGGGGAAACAGTATCCATTGGCGGTCAGGCCGTCGGCCTTAAAAAAGGTCAAAATAGAGTTTTCAGATGCGTTTATCGCGCATGTTCCTGAGGCATTACTTGTCAAAGAGCATGGCGACGACATCAGGAAGGCCCTGATCCGCTGGATGATGGCGACATCAAAATTGCATGTGCAGCGGCTGGTCAGTGAACATGCCGGCAGACGGCAGCTGTTTCCGCGCTCAATCAGGATCAAGACTCAAAAAAGCCGCTGGGGCAGTTGCGGCATCCATAATGACATCAATATCAATTGGCTGTTGATCATGGCGCCGCCCGAAGTGCTGGAATATGTGGTCGTTCATGAGCTTTGCCATATTCAGGAAAAAAATCATTCCAGGCATTTTTGGGCCCTGGTGGCCGAGCATTTGCCCGGCTACCAGCAACATCGGCATTGGCTGAAAAAACACGGCAGTCATCTGATGATGGGGCTGTAATTTAACAGCTTGCCGGGGATAACTTAACCGGCGGCGGGGCTGTATCCCGGCGTCGGCAAAGTTAAAAGGCGCTCACAGCGCCTTTGAGGCTTATTTTTCCAGGGGAATGGTCTCTGGCGGCAGTGTCACGCCTAAGGATTGATTCAGACCACCCATGCTGGCCAAAATGCGATAGGCGGCAAATAATTCGTCATATAAGGCATTGGTATAAGCGCTTTTGGCGATAAACATCTCATTGGCGGAATCCAGTAAATCCAGCAATGTGCGTTGACCGATATTGAATTGCAGCTGATATGCTTCAAGCGCCTTGATGCTTGAGTCCCTATGGTTTTTAAAGAACGTCAGCTGGTCCTTGACCGTCTGATGGGCAACCCAGGATAACCGCATGCTTTCAACCACCTGCCGATAGGTGTTATCCCTGATATCCTTTGATTGAGCGATCAAGTGCGCGGTTTCCTTGCGCCTGGCCAAATCCTTGCCGCCATTGAACAGGTTGTATCTAAGGCGCAACATGGCGGTCAAGTCCTCGTTCTTACCGGGAATGCCGTCCAGATTGTTGTTGTAGGAGCCGCCGCCCTCGAAATCAACACGTGGCATATAAGCGGCCCTAGCCGTCTCATGTTGGGAGACGGCTGATTCGATATCGGCATTGGCCGACTTTAAGATGGGATGATTTTCCACGGCCTTCTCAATGGCCTCGTCAATGCTTGCCGGCAGCAGGGTGTTCGGGTCTGCCGGCGTCTCAAGTTGTCCGGGCAATGCGCCCACGACGCGCAAAAAGGCTGTTTTGGCATCCTTCAGGTTGCCTTCCTCGGCGCGTACATTGGTTTCCGCCAACGATAAACGGCCGGTGGACTGTTCGATATCCGCTCTTTTGCCGATGCCTTGCTCGCTGCGCAAGGTGATCTGGTCATTGGTTCTGGCATGGACGACCAGGTTCTCCTGGGCGAGTTTCAGCAACTCTTCCCGGCGCAACACATTCAGATAAGCTTCAACCGCCTTGAGGGCGGTGATTTCCGATCGGCCGAAGACATTGTAGGCCTTGGCGTTGGTTCTGGCTTCCTGTCTTGCCACTTCGTTGGGAGTGGCCAATCCGTCAAAAAGCATTTGCCGTATCTGCAGGGAGGCTTCTTCACGGCCGTACTGAACCGTGCCTTGTTGCTGGTTTGATCTGAATAAAGGCGTCCCGGATATGCGGGCGCGCGTGGACGGGTTGTTGGACTGTTCGAATCCATAACCGGCGGCCAGGTCCACGGTAGGGAAATAGCTGGCTCTGGCCTGATCGATTTCCTGTTCCACGGCCAGTCGCTCATCCTTGGCGGACTGAATTTCCGGATTTTCGTTGATGGTTTGTTGTACGGCTTCCTGGAGCGACTGTGCCGCAACCGGTGATGACAATGCGATGCCGGCAATCAATCCGGTTATGCCTGATTTAAACTTCATATTTACTCCTGATTAAAATATTTTGTCTCGTTATATAGTTATTATTTTTTATTATTTATATTATTGGATTATTTCTTTCAGTAATACGGCAAGGTGCAGTCGGTCTTGAACTTCAAGTTTTTGAAATATGGAAGTTAAATGGGCTTTCACGGTACGTTCTGAAATATTGAGTAAAGAAGCAATCGTTTTATTGCTTTCTCCGGCGCGTATCATTTTGGCAACATCCAGTTCCCGGTGTGTCAGCGTTTGCAAGTTATTATGGGCGGGTGTTGTTTTTTCGGATTGAATGGTTTGGGCGTTAGTCAGTTCGATCAAGTGTCCGATGACTTTGGGAACTAAATGCCGTTGGATCCAGATATCGCCTTTTAACAGGCTGTTCGTTGCTTTTAGCAGCTGATCGGCAGCTGCATCATACTCGCAATAGCCTGAAAAACCTGAGATCAAGGCATGTATTTGTTGGTCTTCAGGCCAGTCGCGACCGATAATCAGCGCTTTTAAGGCCGTATTCAGAATTTGCGCAAGCGCCGTAGTATCGGTATCAAAACCTGCTGCATCGGCGTCGATAATGAGAATATCGGTCGGATTCATCGGGATATGGCCGATAGCATGGTTAATAGTATCGACTATATTAATCTTATGTTCCTCTGAAAGTATTGTTTTCCATTGATCCGCTAAAATAGGATTAATTGATAGAATTAATATATTCGCCACTTAAATGTATCCTTGATCCCTATTATTAATATTATGTATATAGTCGATAACAGGGTATGACTAATAGTTATCAGCGTTCCCGAAGTGCGCGTTGCCTGGCTTTTAATATGGGTTTGAGTAAATAGTCCAAAACGGTTTTCTTGCCGGTTAAAATATCGACGTCGGCATTCATGCCGGCAATAATGTTGAGCGTTTCGCCATTTTTTTCGAGGTGGTTTTTAGTCGTTCTCAGACGGATCTGGTAATAACTTTTTTTATCTTGCTCATTAATAATAGTATCGGCACTGATATGTTCAAGTTTTGCGTCCAGGCCGCCGTAAATGGAAAAGTCATAAGCGCTTAATTTGACCATGGCATCCTGGCCCGGGCGCAGAAAGGCAATGTCGGCCGGCCTGATTTCCGCTTCCACCAGCAATTGATCGTCCACAGGGACAATTTCCACCAGGTCCATCCCGGGCTGGATAACGCCGCCGATGGTCGTGACTTTCAGTTGTTTGACCGTGCCTTTTAACGGGGAGAGGATGCGGGTCCGGGTCACCCGGTCCTTCAGCGCCAGCACCGACTCGGACGTTCTGTCCAGTTCCGATTTGGTTTCGTTAAGTTGCTTCATCGCGTCGGCTTGAAAGCGGATTTTTTGTTCGCTGAGCTTGTTTTTGGTTTCAGCCAGAGACGCTTGCAGTCGCGGTATGGCCAGTCGAGCGGAGCTTAGTTCGCCATTCAAGTCATTGGCGCTGCGTTTCAGTCGGAGCAGTTCGACTTCGGACATCGCGCCCTGGGCAACGAGCGGTTCTGACATGTCCATTTCCTTCTTCAGCATCTGATAACTGCGCGCGATCTGGTTCTGCTTTGATTTAAGTTCAACCAGTTCCTGTTCCTTTTGCACGACTTGTTGCTGCAATATCCGGATATTCGCCTCCAGTTCGGATTTTCTGGCGTCATAGAGTTGGCGGGTGTGTTCGGCGAAACTCGGGTAATTGTCGATGACTTCCTGCGGCATTTTCAACGGCTGCCCTGTCGTTTCAGCAGTCAAGCGGGCGGCATTGGCTAAAAGTTCATAATACTTCAGCTTGGTTTCATTGAATGAGGAGGCAAAGCGCACTTCGTCCAGTTGCAACAGCGCCTGGCCTTTTTCAACCAGATCGCCTTCCTTGACCAGGATCTCCGAAAGTATGCCGCCTTCCAGATTTTGCACGACCTGAATATGGCTGGACGGGATGATTTTTCCGGCGCCGCGGGTGACTTCGTCCAATGCGGCATAGTTGGCCCATATCAAGGCGGTCACGACGAACAGAAAGGTCAGCCATAAAATAAGATGACTGTGAATTGAGGCGCCGTACAGGTTCGCTTCATTCACGTCGGTAAGAAAATCCTTATCTTCCGATAATTGATGTTGCTTTGAGATCAGTTCGGATAATTTTTTTATCATTATTATGGATCGCTGCTTTGTTCGTGGCGCTTGTGATGTTGTGTAGCCGACGGTTTTGCCGGACTTGACCGGATAGCTACATCGATACCTTGATTTGCCCTTGTTTTAACGCGTCCAGGACATAGGCTTTAGGGCCGTCGGCGACAATATGCGCGCCGTCCATCACGATAAGCCGGTCCACCAGCGACAGCAGCGAGGCCCTGTGCGTGACCAGAATCAAGGTGCGCGTGCCGATGTGGCTGGCGAAGCGCTGCTTGAAGACTTCTTCGGTGCTGTTGTCCATCGAGTTGGTCGGTTCATCCATAATATAGGCCGGCGGCGCGAGCAGCAGGGCCCGGGCAATGGCGACGCTTTGGCGCTGCCCTCCCGACAGCGAGGCGCCGCGCTCGCCCACGGGCATATCAAAGCCGGCCGGGTGCTTGTTGACGAATTGCGTGACGCCGGCGATTTCGGCGGCGTTCAGAATGGCGGAGTCCTCGGCGAAGCGCGAACCCAAGGTGATGTTGTCTTTTACGCTGCCGAACATCAGCGATATGTCCTGAGGCACATAACCGAACTGGCGGCGCAGCTCCGACGGATCGATCTGGCGGATATCGGTGTCATCGATCAGAATGGAACCTTCCTGCGGCTCATACAAGCCCATGATAAGTTTTTCAATAGTGCTTTTGCCCGAGCCGATCCGGCCGATAAAGGCGACGCGCTCTCCGGCCTTGATTTTGAAGGAGACTTTTTCCAGGGCCCGGGTCGGCTGGTCGGGATAACTGAACATGACGTTTTTGAATTCAATGGCCCCTTTAAACTTCGGCCGATGCAGGAATTTTTTGCCGAATTCACGTTCCACCGGCAGTTCCATCAGGCGGTTGATGGACGCCAGGGATGCTTTCGCCTGGTGATAGCGGGTCAGCAATGAGGCCACCTGGGCAATGGGCGCCAATGCCCGGCCGGTTAAAATCGTGCAGGCGATCAGGCCGCCGGTGGTCAGTTCGCCTTCGGCTATTTTATAGACGCCCAGAATGACGACGGCAACGGAAGCCAGTTGCTGCAGGAACACTGTCAGGTTGACGGCGATCGAGGAATAAAAACGGGATTTCAGGCCCAGTCGCGCAATCTGGCCGATATTCTGCTCCCATTGCCGCTGCATCTGGCCCTCCGCGCTGACCGTCTTGAGGATTTCAAGATTGCTCAACGACTCGATCAGAATGGCGCCTTTTTGCGCCGAGTATTTGAACAGCTCCGCGATGGTGCGTTTTAAGGGTTTTTGCGCCGCAATACCGCCGATAATCGCCAATGGCAGCAAGGATAAAGGGATCAGCGCCAATTCGCCGCCTATCATGGCGATAATCGCCAGAAAAATAAACAGAAAAGGCAGGTCGATCAGCGTCGCTAAGGTCGCGGACGTCAGAAAATCCCGGAAGGATTCGAATTCCTGCAGGTTGTTGGCGAAAGCGCCTACGGACACCGGCTTTGCCTCCATGCGGATGCCCATGACTTTTTCGAAAACAGTCGCGGACAGAATGATATCCGAGCGTTTGCCCGCCGCATCAATAAAATAGCCGCGCAACGCCTTCATGACAAAATCAAAGGTAAACACAATCGCCACGCCGATAGCCAGGACCCACAGCGTTTCCACGGCATGATTAGGCACCACCCGGTCGTAAACGTTCATGATAAAAAGCGGAGAGGCCAGCGCGAACAGGTTGATCAGCAGCGATGCGATGATGACTTCGGTGTAAATGGGCCAGGATTTGTAAATGACATCCCAGAACCAATGCCTGACTTTGGGCGTGACGGAACCGGAGGTTCTGTCATCGAATTGATGATTAAGCTGGGTTAAAAATGCCGAGCCTGTATACTCTTCCTGTAAAGCCTGCAATGTAACCGTTTTTTCCCCGCTATCGGTTTCAGGCAGAATAACCGTAAAAAGCTTCTGTTCTTTTTTAATCAGGACGCAGGTTTTTTCATGCTTTAAAATCAAAACAGCCGGTAAAACCAGATTCGAGATTTCATCGAGAGGGCGCTTGACCAGGGCGGCGGCAAGCCCCGCGCGTTCGGCCGCCCTGATGAACAAGGCCGGGGTTAATTTGTTGTCGACCAAAGGCAATCCGGCCGTTAGCGCCTCCGCTGAATAGGGTGTATGCAATAGCTTACAAATTGATAATAAGGCCAGCAACAGCGCATCATCAGATTTGGGCGGAATTGAGTGGGAGGTGGTGGAGGGCAGAGCAGTTGATTGCGGGGCTTCTTCGACGGTGTCCATATGCTCAGGGGTAACTAAGGGTCCAAATTATTGCAGTGTATTTGCAGAGTACTTAGGTAGAATAGCACAACAACATTTACTGGAGAAATTGATGCCCTATGTAAGCCGAAATGCCGCAGGTATCATTATTGAATTACATGACTCCCCGCCTGCCGCCGACTCGCAATGGCTGGCGGCTACCGACCCGGAGGTGATGAGTTTTTTACGGCGCATGGCCGAGTCGGAGCAGGTCAAGCGTACGCTGTCCTCGACGGACTATGAGATGGCGCGGGTCATAGAGGATCTGGTCGACCTGCTAATCGAGAAGCAGGTTTTCATCTTTACGGAATTGCCACCGGCAGTGCAGGAAAAATTAGGAACCAGAAAGCGGCTTAGGAAGGATATGCAGTCACTGAATAACTTGATCAGCGAGGATGACGATATATTTTGATGTGTCGCCCCAATCAGTATGAGTAAGAAAACCAAAACAGCGTATGTTTGTGATCAATGCGGCGCGGATTTTCCGCGCTGGGCCGGGCAATGCACGAGCTGTGGGGCCTGGAACACCATTAAGGAAGTCAGGCTCGGCTCCGCGGCATCCGATCGCCATAGCCGCACTGCCGGTTATGCCGGCAGCCGGTCGGAAGTCCGGTTGTTGTCCGACATCAATCTTTCGCAAGCCGAACGTATTTCCACGCGGATTTCAGAATTTGACCGGGTGTTGGGCGGCGGCATTGTCAGCGGCAGCGTCGTGCTGATCGGCGGCGCGCCGGGCGCCGGCAAGAGCACGATCTTGTTGCAGGCCATCGCCAATATTGCCGGCGACGGGATCAGCGTGCTGTATGTCTCCGGCGAGGAATCGTTGCAACAGATCGCCGAGAGAGCCCACAGGCTGAAGCTGCCGGTCGATAAAATCATGATGCTGGCCGAAACCTCGGTCCAGAGAATCTGCGATGTGCTGGATGAGGTGCGGCCGCAGATTCTGGTGATTGATTCGATTCAAGTCATGCACACGCAGGAGACGGACTCGGCGCCCGGATCGGTCTCCCAGGTCCGGGAGTCGGCCAGCTATCTGACCCAGTACGCAAAAAAGCATAATGTCTCCATCTTCATGGTCGGGCATGTCACTAAGGATCAGTCATTGGCAGGTCCCATGACTCTGAGTCATATTGTCGATACCCAGGTCATTCTGGCATCGACGGATGACGCCCGGTTCCGGGTTTTGAGAGCCGATAAAAACCGCTTCGGCAGCGTCGGCGAGCTGGGTTTTTTCGCCATGGACAGTGCGGGGCTCAAGGAAGTCAAGAATCCGTCGGCGATGTTTTTGAATCGGGCCGAAAAGCCGTCTTCCGGCAGTGTCGTGACCGTGCTTTGGGAAGGTACACGGCCTTTGCTGGTGGAAATCCAGGCCCTGGTGATCGAATGCCAGTATGGCAATCCGCGGCGCCTGGCCGTCGGCTTCGATCAGAACCGCCTTGCCATGCTGCTGGCTGTGCTGGCGCGGCACGGCGGCATCCTGACCGGTACTGACGAGATTTATGCCAATGTGGTGGGCGGCATCAAAGTCACGGAAACCAGTTCTGATTTGGCCATTGTCGTGGGGATCGTATCCAGTCTAAGGGACAAGGTGATTCCGCATGATGCGTTCTTTTTTGGCGAGATTGGTCTTAATGGCGAGATCAGGCCGGTCGCCAACGGTCACGCCCGCCTTAACGATGCCGCGAAACACGGCTTCAAAAAGGCGGTTATCCCGAAAGCCAATGCGCCTAGAAAACCGATTGAAGGCCTGACGATTCATGCCGTTTCCCATCTTTCCGAGGCGCTGGATATTTTCTCGGATCTTTGATGAGGGAAATAAGTGATAAGGATATTGCGGCGGTTGGCGGCGGTTTTTTATCAAGCCAGAAAAAACTGCAGGGCGGTATTGTCAATAACGATTACGTCATTATTGTTCAGCTTGAGTGAATTATCGTCCAAAGGCTGGTTATTGACGGTGATGGGGCCATTGTTTTCCAATGCGGAAATAAAATAGCCGTCCTTTCTTTTGGCGATAACGATCATGCCGCTGCCGCTATTGCCCAGGCGCGTCATTGTTTTTTTCAGGGGCAGGATCTTGCCTATATTCTGGCCGTCCATGATCTGCAGGTTGGCGGCAGGGATCGGGGTGTAGGCGCTGTCTTCTTCGCGATTCACTTTGTTGGTCGAACTGCCGGAATGCCGGAGTTGTTCGGTCGATTCCGTCGTATTGTAGATGATGTCATGCTTGCCGATTGAGATCGTGTCATTATTGCTGAGATGACATTCCTTGACTTTTTCATGATTGACGATTAACGGAAAGTCATCATTCAACTGCTTGATAATGCAGTCAGTATCGCGAATAACAAGAGCGGCATGAGCCGGAGCAACCGCAAGGCTGTCGATGGTCAAGTCGTTGGTTTCATCGCGTCCGATATGCACGATGCCGTTTTCAAAAAGCGCTGAATGGATTGCTTTATCTTTAAAAAAAACAGTGAGTCTTGCCATTGCTGTCGTAAATTAATCTTTGAATGGATTTTAATTATAGACGGAATATTTTACTTAGCCAAAAAAACGCAAGTTTTTAACAGAGGTGATCGGCATTGGTATAAGTTGCTATTTTTGCGGCAGAAACTTAACCAATTTAACGGTATTCTGGTCGCGTTTTATGATTTCCAGAGGGTAGCCGTGCAATTTTATGCTGGTCCCGGGCTCCGGGATGGTCTCCATGAATTCAATGATAAGCCCGTTCAGTGTTTTCGGGCCTTCTGTCGGCAAAGACCATTGCGTGACGCGGTTCAATTCCCGTACGGTAATGTTGGCGTCCACCAGAAAACTGCCGTCGCTTTGCTCTCTGACGGTTACATCGTCGGTGATCAGTTCGCCCACTATTTCCTGCAGCAAATCGTCCAGGGTAACAAGGCCTTCCACGTCACCGTATTCGTCGACCACCAGGCCGATGCGTATTTTCTCGGTCTTAAACCGGTGAATCTGCTGGTGCACAGGCGTGCTTTCGGGAATGAAGGAGGGTTTCGTCAACAGATTGATAAGGGTTTGCTTGTCAAAATCCTCATTATTGACCAGCATGAGGACTTTTCTTAAATGCATGAAGCCGATGACCCGGTCGATGCTTTTTTTATAAACAGGCAGTCGGGTATGCGGACTGGTCTTGATTTGTGTAATGATGTCTTCAATCGGTGACTCAAGATCGATACCGACAATTTCATTGCGCGGCGTCATGATGTCTTCAACCGTCGCCGACTCAAGATCAAGAATGCCCAGCAGCATTTTCTGATAGCGCGAAGGCATTAAACTTTCCGCTTCGGTCACGATGCTTTTCAATTCTTCCTTGTTAAGCAGGTCGTGGTTGTTTTTTTTGATGTTAATGCCGACCAGACGCAGCAACAGCCCGGTAATCAGGTTAACGATCCATACAATCGGATAAAAGAGCTTCAGCAAGGGGACAAAGATCCAGGCTGCGGGGAAGGCCAGTATCTCAGGCTTGACCGCCGCCAGCGTCTTCGGCGTGACCTCGGAAAAAATAAGAATGACGATCGTCAAAATTCCGGCGGCAATGGCAATGCTGGACTCGCTTTCGCCAAAGAGCCGAATGGCAATGACTGTCGTTAATGAGGAGGCGATGACATTGACGAAATTATTGCCCAGTAAAATCAGGCTGATTAACTGATCGGGCCGCTGCAGTAAGTGATGGGCTTTTATTGCCCCGGAATGTTTGAGCTTAACCAGATGCTTTAAACGATAACGGTTCAAGGTCATAAGAGACGTTTCGGAACCGGAAAAAAAAGCCGAAAGAATAAGCATTAATGCAAGTATGCCAAATAGCATACCAAGGGGTATGTCGTTCAAAGGAATGAGGACTCTAGAGTAGTGGAAACAGCTCTAGTGTCTACAATGGGAAATTTTTGTCAAGCTTGAATGTGGAGCGTAAGCTGTTATTTGTCTTTGAATTACTTTAAAAAAGTTATAGAACATTTTGAAAAAAAGAGTATTTTGACAGCGGCTCGATTCGATGCTTAACTTTATCGAGTAGCTAAAAAACCAAGTTGGATTATATTTAATACCTTAGAGATTAAGGATAACTGATTCTTTGATCATGGCCGCTTTTTGAAGCCACGTTTTAATTGCAGATTAATATTTGAATGATGAGTATAGGAATATGGCTTTGCCGCGTATTTTGTTAATTGATGATAATAAAACAAGATCCCAGCAATTTGAGATTATTCTTCAGTTTATGGAATACCAGGTGGAAACAGCCGGTTCATCAAATTATGCGGCAGTGATCGGTCAGATTGAGCCGGTTTTCGGGATTTTTGTCGGTGACGGTATCGACAAACAGGCGCTGGTGATCAAGGAAATAGTAGAGCTCACCGATAATATCCCCGTGATTTTGTTGATCGACAAGGGGGCGGCCTTGCGAGTGCCGACAGCCATCAACAACCGGGTGTTTCAGGTGCAGGAATGGCCAGTGGCCTATCCCGGCCTGAAGCCGACAATCGATAAACTGTCAGCGGCTTACGGTCAGCGCCAGGGCAATCCCGTCAATTTCCAGGAGCGCAGGGTTTATGAGCGGCGTTCATCGGCGATCGAACGACTGCAAGGTAATAGCCAGGCCATTGTCAATATTCGTAAATCCATAGCACAGGTGGCCGAATCCGACGCGACAGTGTTGATTCTCGGCGAGTCAGGAACGGGCAAGGAAGTGATTGCCCGGGCTTTGCATGATGCCTCTTGCCGGAAATCAAAACCATTCGTGCCGATCAATTGCGGAGCGATTCCAGGCGAATTGTTGGAAAGCGAGTTATTCGGCCATGAAAAAGGCGCTTTTACCGGTGCCTTGAATGCCCGGCAAGGGCGGTTTGAAATGGCGGAAGGCGGCACGCTGTTTCTCGACGAGATCGGCGACATGCCGACGGCCATGCAGGTCAAGCTGCTACGCGTATTGCAGGAGCGTACGTTTGAGCGCGTCGGCAGCAATAAAACCATCTACTGTGATGTCAGGGTAATTGCAGCAACCCACCGATCCCTTGAAGAAGAGATTAAATCGAATCGGTTCCGGGAAGATTTATTTTACCGCTTGAATGTGTTTCCGATTGAAGTGCCCGCTTTACGGGAGCGCGCCGGCGATATTCCGCTGCTGGTGCAGGATCTTATCGCCCGACTGGAGGCGGCTAACCGTGGGTCGGTACAGCTGACCAATGCGGCACTGGCGGTTTTAATGCAACATACCTGGCCCGGCAATGTCAGGGAATTGGCCAATCTGATTGAACGGTTGGCGATTATTTATCCGAAAGGCTTGGTGGATGTGGCCGATTTGCCGGAAAAATTCCAGCACTATCCTGTCCCGGAGGAAATGATCGTCGATACGCCGGCGGCTAATGCGGAAGACCTGGACCGGTCCTCCGGGGTAATGGAAATGGATGAACAGTCTGATGCGTTGCCGGCGTCCCTGGCGCATCTGCCGGAGCAGGGTATTGATTTGAAAGAATATCTGAATGTGCTGGAAGGCGATCTGATACGGCAAGCACTGGTGGAATGCAACGGCGTCGTCGCCCATGCAGCCAAGCGCCTGAATATGCGCCGTACGACCTTGGTGGAAAAATTGCGCAAGTACGATGTGCAGCGCTAGCGAGTCAAATTTTCGACGCCATGTTTAACTAATTGAAAACAAATATAAATTATTAGTGGCCTGATTGTTGCTTTCTTTGATTCACATGAAAAACCAGGCGCTTCAATCATGAACACAAGCAAGGCTCAGAAAGCAAATAAAACAGAACAGCTCACCGATGCGTTCCGCATGTTCAATGAGCTCTCGCAGAATTTGTCCATTTCTTATCAGGGGCTGGAAGAGCAGGTCGCCAAATTGCACTGCGAATTGGCCGCCGCGCGTAGCGAGCGTCTTAAAACGCTTGAAGAAAAAGAGAAGCTGGCCAACCGGCTGGAGAAAATACTGGCCGCGCTGCCGGCGGGCGTTATCGTGCTCGATGTCACGGGCAAAATTGTCGACTGCAATGAGATGGCGGTCGATTTTTTGGGCGAGCCGCTAAGGGAACTGCCCTGGTCGGAAGTGGTCGCCCGTAGCATGATAACTGTTTCCGATAATCCGCATGAACGTCGGCTGTTAAACGGCAAACGCGTCAACATGACCTGCCGTCAGCTGGAAAATGACACAGGGCAGATTATTTTATTGTCCGATGTCAGTGAAATGCAGGCTTTGCAGGCCTTGTTGAATCAGCAAAAGCAATTGTCGTCAATGGGCGAGATGGTCGCCAGCATGGCGCATCAGGTCAGAACCCCGCTCGCGACGGCCATTTTATATGCCTCGCAGATGGCCAATCCGGCCTTGAATCATGACAAGCGGCAGCGGTTTTCCCGGAAAATCCTGGAGCGCCTGCAGTATCTGGAAAGACAGGTTAACGATATGCTGATTTTCGCCAAGGACGGGCGCCTGGCGATGGAAAGCTTTTTCCTGTCAGGCTTGCTTGATCATCTTAGCGAAGCTTTAAAAGACTATGCCGGCCAATGCGGTATCACCTGGCGGATCATCAATGATGCCGAGGATGATGTCATGCTCGGCAACCAGGATGCCCTGCGCGGCGCGCTGATGAATATACTGAATAATGCCGTCGATGCGATCGGCCGGGGCGGCGATATACAGATTCGCGTGAGTCAATTTGATGACAATGTCCGGTTTGTTATCGAGGATGATGGCCCCGGCATGGCGCCGGAGTTATGCCAACGGATTTTTGAGCCTTTTTTCTCGACCAAGACCAGCGGCACCGGTTTGGGTCTGGCTGTCGTTGATAGCGTGGTCAGGGCTCACGGCGGCCAATGTGAGTGCATCTCGACGCTCGGCAGGGGCACGGTCTTTGCCTTAACCTTGCCTTGCCTCGGGCAGCAGTTTAAGCCATTGCCGGGCGGTTTTTCCGGTAAGAATCACAATCAGAGAGATGTAGCATGAAACAGTACGATGTGCTTATCGTTGAGGATGATCTGGCGCTGTGCGAAGCGCTCTGCGACACGCTGGAAATAGAAGGGTATCGGGTCAGCGCCGCCGGCAATGGCACGGAAGCGCTGGGCAAGCTGGAACGCGACCAGTTTAAGTTGGTCGTCAGCGATGTGCAGATGCCGGTTATGGATGGTTTTTTGCTGCTGAAAAACATGCGCAATAAGCATCCGGAAACGCCGGTACTGTTGATGACGGCTTATGGTACGGTTCCTAAAGCCGTGGAGGCTTTGCAGGCGGGCGCCTGCGATTATTTGATCAAGCCTTTCGAGGCCGATGCGCTGGTCGGCAAGGTGGCCGATTTTATAGGTGCAAGTGCCGATGAAGTGAATGCGGTAAGCCATGGCAGGGTGGTTCAGGACCATAGCATGAAAAAGCTCTACGCCCTGACCGCCAAGGTTGCCAGAACCGATGTGACGGTGCTGTTGCAGGGCGAAAGCGGTACCGGCAAGGAAGTCATTGCCCGATATATTCATCAAAATTCCACTTATCATCGAGGTCCTTTTATAGCGGTCAATTGTGCCGCCATCCCCGAAAACATGCTGGAAGCGATGCTGTTCGGTTATGAGAAAGGCGCTTTCACGGGCGCCGTCCAGGCCATGCCCGGAAAATTCGAACAGGCGCAGGACGGCACCTTGTTGCTGGATGAAATTGCGGAAATGGATTTGAATCTGCAGGCGAAGCTGTTGCGGGTGCTGCAGGAGAAAGAGGTCGAGCGCCTGGGCAGCCATAAAAAGATCCGGCTGAACGTCAGAATTTTGGCGGCTACCAATCTGAAGCTCAAGGAACAGCTGGAACAGGGGCGTTTTCGAGAGGATTTGTATTACCGGCTCAATGTATTCCCCATCACGATTCCGCCTCTACGCGACAGACCGGGCGATATTTTGCCGCTGGCCAGGGAATTGGTGCGCCGGCATGGCCGGCAAGGCAAAAAATTGCCCGAATTTAACCATCAGGCCGTCGAAAAAATGCTCGGCTACGCTTGGCCGGGCAATGTCAGGGAACTCGACAATATTGTCCAGCGGGCGCTGATTTTACGCACAGACGATACGATTGCCGCAGAGGATCTGGTATTTGAGGATATCGGCTCAATGACGGAGAAAATGCCAGGTCATACCCCGGAACGTCTACTTAAAGTGATTGATCCTAAAGATCAAAATCAGGAATTTGCCGGTTTGGGGGAGGGCGTGCGCTCGGTCGAGGAAAACATTATTTTGCAGACCTTGCAGATGGAAAACGGCAGCCGTAAAACCACCGCCGAAAAGCTCGGAATCAGCCCCAGGACCCTCAGGTATAAAATGGCCAGAATGAAAGAATCAGGCATCATTATTCCATGCTAAACTAATGGCATTAATTATGCATGAAGCATCTGGTAGATGAAAATTAAGAGGGAAAATCCATGAGTGAGATGAATGTAAACCAGGTGCTGGCCCAGATGCGCGCCATGTCGCTTGAGGCCGGCTCTAAAGCGCGGGAAGCCGACGCCGGCACTAGCGATTTCGCCGCCTTGTTGAAACAGTCCATCGATTCTGTCAACGACACCCAGCAAATGGCCGGCAAAATGGCGGAAGCGTTTGAGACAGGCGATGCCAATGTCAGTCTGGCCGAGGTGATGGTGGCATCCCAAAAGGCGAGCGTTTCATTCCAGGCCATGCTGCAAGTCAGAAATAAACTGGTTGAAGCCTATCAAGATGTCATGAACATGCCGATGTAGATCAGGGATTGTTACTAGCACATGAGTGAACAAAACGGCAAGGACCTGGTTGAGGCCGGAAGCGGGCAAGCGTTGGCGGCCAAGAGCGAGGTTCATCCCGCGCTTAGAGGGCTGTCCGAACTGACCATGCCCCGTCAAATCGGCTTGATGCTCGGGTTGGCGCTCAGTGTCGCCATCGCGGTTGCCGTTGTGCTATGGTCGCAGGAGCCTTCCTATGGCCTGCTGTTTGCCGAAATCGGCGACAAGGATGCCGCCGACATTCTTGAAGTCCTCGATACGCAAGGCGTCAAATATAAAGTCGACACTCGTTCCGGCGCGATCATGGTGCCGGCCGACGAAGTGCGTGAGCTGAAGCTTAAACTGGCCGCTCAGGGATTACCCCGCAGTAAAAGCCTGGGTTATGACCTGCTGGACAAGGATCAGGGCTTCGGTACCAGTAAAAATGTTGAAATGATGCGCTTCCGGCGGGCTCTGGAAGGCGAGATCGCGCAGACCATCATGGCGATCCAGAACGTGAAATCGGCCCGGGTGCTGTTAGCCTTGCCCCAGCAGTCGGTGTTTGTGCGGGAGCGCAAGAAGCCCAGCGCCTCGGTCCTGGTGCACTTATATCAGGGCCGGTCACTGGATAAGGGGCAAGTCGAATCGATAATTCATTTGGTCGCCTCCAGTGTTCCTCAACTGGAAGCCGAGCAGGTCACCGTGGTCGATCAAAGAGGACAGTTGCTCAATAGCAGGGATTCGGCATCGGAGGTTTATCTGACCTCCAGGCAGTTTGAATACAAGAAAAATATTGAAGAGCACCTGATGGAGCGCATCAGCAATATTTTATCGCCCCTGGTCGGCCGGGACGGCATGCGCACGCAGATTTCAGCCGATATAGATTTTACCGAGACGGACAGAACGCAGGAAATGTTCAATCCCGACTTGCCGGCCTTAAGAAGCGAGCAGACATCCGAAGAGCAAAGTACTTTGTCCGCCGTGCAAGGCATTCCCGGCGCCTTGTCCAACCAGCCCACGCCCGCCGGTATCGCGCCGGAAACGGCAGCCGGGCAGAATTCTGCCGCGAACCCGGCAAAAGCATCCGGTTCAGCGACAAAAACCGCCACCCGAAATTTCGAACTCGATAAAACCATCACGCATACGCGTCTGGCCACCGGCATATTGCGCCGTTTGTCCGTCGCCGTCGTTGTCGATGACCGGCATATAACCCAGGCGGACGGGACGATAAAAACCCAGCCTTACGCCCAGGAAGATATCAATCGCTTCAGCGACCTGGTCAGGCAGGCTGTCGGTTTCGACAACAGCCGCGGCGATCAGGTGACTGTCACCAATGTCGCATTCAGGGGGGCGGAGGAAATGGAGGCCTTGCCCGAGGCCCCGGTTTGGGAACGGGCCTGGTTTCTCGACCTGATAAAACAGGTGGCGGCGGTATTGGCGCTGGTATTGCTGTTTTTGGGTGTATTAAGGCCCACTTTCCGCAGTCTGGTCGGGCGCGAGGCCGAAGAGAAAAAAGCCGATGCGGCGACAGAAGCGGAGAGCGGAGCGGCTAATGACAACAAAGACGGCGTGCCTGTGGCGGTGCCGGCCGAGCAATACGCGGCTCCGCAGCCGATGGAAATGGACGACCTGCTGCTCTTGTCGGCCCCTCAGAGCTACGAGAAACGTCTGGAATATGTGCAAAGGCTGGTCGATGAAGATCCGAAACTAGTCGCGCAAGTCATTAAATCATGGGTTAGAGATGGCTAACGATATAGATTTGACGCGGACCGAGCGTGGCGCATTGTTATTATTTGCGCTGGGTCAGGAAAGAGCCACGGCCGTGTTGAGGCATATGGGGCCGAGGGAGGTGCAGCTCATAGGTTCGACGATGGCGACTTTGGGCAGCATTTCGCCGGAAATGGTCGATGTGGTGCTGGAGGAGTTTATTGTCGCGGTGAGAAACCAGACGGCACTGGGCATTGATTCGGAGGAATATATTCGCAATGTATTGACCAATGCCTTGGGCGCCGACAAAGCCAGCAGCATTATCGACCGGATTTTGCTCGGCGGCAGGAGCAAGGGCATCGAGCAATTGAAATGGATGGATACGCGCGCCATCGCCGATTTGGTGCGTTCCGAGCATCCGCAGATCGTCGCGATCATTTTATCCTTGCTGGACAGTGACCAGGCGGCCGATATCATGATGTTCCTGCCTGAAAACATGCGCTCCGATCTGCTGATGAGAATTGCTTCCATAGAAGGGGTGCAGCCATCCGCGTTGCGGGAACTGGATGACATTATGGAAAAGCAGTTGACGGGCGGCGAGAATATCAAATCCTCATCCATCGGCGGCATTAACACGGCCGCCAATATTTTAAATCTTATGGAAGGGGCGGTCAGTGATGTGCTGCTGGAGGAAATAGCCGAAAGCAAGGCCGAACTGGCGCAAAAAATACAAGATAAGATGTTTGTCTTTGAAGATCTGCTTTCGTTGGATAACCGGGGGATGGAAAAACTGTTGCGGGAAGTTTCAACCGATCAGTTGCTGCTGGCGTTGCGCGGCGTCAGCGACGGGCTTAAGAATAAAATATTCGGCAGTATGTCCAGGCGGGCGGCTGAGATGCTGCGGGATGACCTGGAGGCCGCACCGCCTACCAAATTGAGTGAAGTGGAGATGGCGCAGAAGGATGTTCTGGCGATTGCCAGAAAGCTGGCTGATTCGGGCGAGATTAATTTTGGCGGCGGCGGCGATGTGCTCATCTAAATCGAACGGCTTTTCCTCCTCCGAACTGGCGCTGCTGAAATTATGGGACGTGCCCGATGTGTCTGGTGCCGAGACGGTGGCAATATCGGAGCCCGTCGATATCGATGAAGAGCCGACGCCGGTTTTGACGGTTGAGGAAATTGAATTGATGCAAAAGCAGGCCTATGACGAGGCGTTTGCTCAAGGCAATAAGGAAGGGTTCCGGCAGGGCTTCGAAGACGGCGCGAAAAAAGGCTACGAGGAAAATGCGCACTTGCTGCGTGAACAGGGGGCCATGTTTGCCAGTCTTCTTGAATCCCTGAGCGAGCCGTTCAAAGCGCTGGATGAAGAAGTTGAAAAAGAGCTGGTCAGGCTCGCTATAAGCATCGCCACGCAAATTATCCGACGCGAAATCAAAATGGACGCGGGGCAAGTGGTTGCCGCGGTCAAGGAGGCGGTCAGGGTGCTGCCATTGGCCTCGCAAAAAATCAGCTTGCATCTGCATCCGGACGATGCCGAGTTGGTGCGTTCCGCATTGTCGCTGGATGAGATGTCGCCGCCTTGGCGCATTATCGAGGATCCGCTGATTACGCGCGGCGGCTGTAAAGTCGATACCGAGGTTTCGCATATTGACGCCACGATAGAAAACCGTTTGGCTGCCGTGATAGCGAATTTGTTCGGCGGTGAACGAGCGCAAGACTGCAGGGAGGCGGAGAGTATCCCCTCTAGGGCGCAGGAAGCAGACGCCGGCGACGGCATGGATGAAGGCGGTGGAGCACCAAAAGCAGACGCTTTAGGCGAAGCGGAGGGTAAAAATCCGTGATTCCTGATGTCGATCGGTCTCGAATCTGGCTGGCCCGGTTGAAACCTTATGCCGAAAGGTTGCAGGAAGCGCCTGAGCTGATTGTTGAGGGCAAGCTGTCGCGCATGGTCGGGTTGACGCTGGAGGCGATTGGATGCCGGGCCGCCATCGGCTCCCGCTGCCAGATCGAAACCAAAAGCGGCAGGATTATTGAAGCCGAAGTGGTCGGTTTTGCCGGTGCGCGGGTGTTTTTGATGGCGACCGGAGAACTGCATGGGCTCGAGCCTGATTGCCGCGTGATTCCGATGGGCAAGGGCAGTCTGGCCAAGGTGGGGTTCGGTTTGCTCGGGCGGGTTCTGGATGGTTCCGGCAGGCCGCTCGACGGCAAGGGGTCGCTTAAAGCCGATGAGCAGATTTCGCTGACCGGAACGCCGATTAATCCGTTATCGAGAAAGCCGATTCGCGAGCCGCTCGATGTCGGCGTCAGGGCGATCAATTCAATGCTGTGCGTGGGGCGTGGGCAGCGCATGGGCTTGTTTGCCGGGACCGGCGTCGGCAAGAGTATTCTGTTGGGCATGATGACCAAGTTTACGACCGCCGATATCGTGGTCGTCGGCCTGATCGGCGAGCGAGGTCGAGAAGTTAATGAGTTTGTGCAGAAAATCCTGGGCGAGGACGGTCTGAACAGAGCCGTTGTCGTCGCGACGCCGGCGGATGACCCGCCGTTGATGCGTGTGCATGGTGCGCTTCTGGCTACCAGTATTGCCGAATATTTCCGCGATCAGGGGCTGGATGTGCTGCTGCTGATGGACTCATTGACGCGGTTTGCGCAGGCCCACCGGGAAATCGCCCTGGCGATAGGCGAGCCGCCCGCTACCAAGGGCTATCCTCCATCCATCTTCGCCAAACTGCCGCATCTGGCGGAACGGGCCGGTAATGCCGATGAAGGCGGCGGGTCCATAACGGCATTCTATACGGTATTGGCTGAGGGCGATGACACGAATGACCCTATCGCCGATTCGGCCCGCGGCGTCCTGGACGGGCATATTGTCCTGTCCAGAAACCTGGCGGAAGCCGGGCATTTTCCGGCGATCGATATCGAAGCCTCGGTCAGTCGCGTCATGCCCGATATTGTTGATGAGGCGCATCTGCAGATGGCGCGAGAAGTGCGCAGACTCTATTCTCTTTATCAACAAAACCGCGACTTGATCAGTGTCGGCGCTTATCAGCGCGGCGCTGATCCTAGAATCGATAAAGCCATCGAGAAAAATGCCGCGATTTTGGCGTTCCTGCAGCAAGACATGAATGAGCCTGTCGACATGAGCCGGAGTCTCAGCGATTTGCAAATTTTACTGGGCATCAAAAATGAGTGAGGCGCATAAGTGAAAAGGTCACAGCGTATTCAAACGATCGTCGAGATTAAGGCGTCCCAGGAAAAAAATTCCCTGGAAGTCTTAGGGGCGGTGCAGCGGAAAAAGGCCGAATTGCAGGCGCAGCTGGATAATTTGAAGCAGTACCGGCAGGAATACCAGGAGCGGTTTGACCGGCTCGGCGGAGGCGGCGTCAAGGTTGCGCAATTGTTGGAATTTAGGTCGTTTATTGAAAAGCTGGATAAGGCCATAGCGGGGCAGGAACAGGCGATGCGGGCCATGGATGCCGACCTGGCGGCCAAAAGAAAGGTTTGGGAAAGCGCGCATCAGCAAACCAATAGCCTGCGCAAGGTTTGTGATTCCGCTTTGCAGACTGAGACCAGGCAGGCCGGCAAACTTGAGCAGGTCGCGCAGGACGAGTGGGCATCGAGATTTTTCCAAAGCAGTTCGGGTGGCGCGAAAAATGCTTAATAGACCTTCAGGATTTTAGGAGAATTGATATGAATGTAGACAGCGCGAGATTTCCCTCTTTGCCGGTTCAGGGGGTCGCTAAAGAAGCGTCGCCGTCTTTAGCGGCGGATGGCGCGATGCCCGAAGGCTTTGCAGACACCTTGATGGCGCGGATTGAAATGCTGATCGAATCCAAAGGCTACAGTTTGCCTAAGTCCCCGCAGGAGGCTGGCGGGCTCGAAAATATCAATGCGCGCCTTACCGGCTTGCCGCTCGATAAGGCTGATGCGCAAGAGCTTGCCGCTTTATTCGGCAAGGACTTGCCGGCGGCCTCGGAAATAAATGCCAGTGAGGATCTTGAAGCCGTGCTGGTTACTTTAAAGGATATACTAAAGTATGTTGCCAAAGGCGAGGCTGCGCAGGGCATGGTGGCGCCCGAGTTGGAGGATGGCGAGTTGGAGAGGGCGCAGATCGACGATAAAATTGAAACGGTCATGGGACATGCGGGTCAAAATGCGGCTGTTATCGTGATGGTTCCCGAACAGACGGCTGCTCACAGGCATACGGAGCCGGCCAGCGACGATCAATTTAACGATCAGGTTGGTGATGTCCGGGGAAGTGACGCGTTATTGACGGCTGTCGACGCTTCGCCTGTTGCCATGCTGTCCGCACCGGAAACCACCGGCAATGAGCTGGCACGCGCGGCAGCCAGTCAAGAGAAGACGATTCCCGGTTTGACAAAGGCGATGCCTGAAGCAGGTCAGTCGCAGGCTTCGGGCGAGGATGCAGTGTCCGCTGATTTTGGCCAACAGGAAGAGGTTCTGGGGCAGACTCTCCTGCGGGAGCCGGGCAGCGAATTAAGTTCTCCTGGCAAAGAGGGTAAAGCGGAAAAGTCGATGCAAAGCGAGGGGCAGCTTCCTGTAGTAGATGGAGAGAAAACCCTGCCTCGGGTTACGGCGGATCTTAAGCAGGTAATGGATAATAAAATCGATATGCCGGCCATTACCAAGCCCATCGCGCATCCGGATTGGCATCAGGAGCTCGGGGAGCGGATCATCTGGATGAGCAATAAGGCAATAACGGCAGCGGAAATCAAGCTGAATCCTCAGCAATTAGGGCCGGTTTCTGTCCGGGTCGATGTTAATCAGGATCAGGCGTCGGTCGCTTTTACCGCTCAGAATGCGGTGGTAAGGGAGGCGCTTGAAGCCGCTATTCCCAAGTTAAGAGACATGATGAGCGCACAGCAGCTCAATCTGGCCGATGTCAATGTCGCACAGAATTTTTCCTCTGGCCAGGAGCAATCTCATCGTTTCGCTCAAACAGCCGATGCCAGGACACATGGCTCCGTACCCATTGCGGCTGATGCGGCGGAGGAGCTCGCCAGCGGTCGGGCGGCTGTCAGCAATGGTTTGCTCAGCCTCTATGCCTAGTACTCAGTCAATTTAATTATGATGGGTAAATTGTAGGTGCGAATTCATTTATGCCCTATGGGTACTGGTGGCTTGAGGGTATTCGCACTCTATGACTGCCCTACAAATTTTACTCGTTAAAACTAAGGCTGATTAAGTAATGGCGGATGGTCGAATATTGTTTTCGCAAAGCAGTTTTGGCATGCAGGCTTTCCAATATACGAAAAAGCCCCTATAATAGTCGGTTCTTTGGGGCATTCAGCCTCTCCTTGCTTTACCATCCTTGAGCTAAACGGGGGTGGAAGGCTTAAAACCGAAAGGAAAAATTATGCGGCATTATGAAATTGTCTTTTTAGTCCATCCCGACCAAAGTTCTCAGGTTCCGGCGATGATCGATCGTTACAGATCAACTATCGAAACGGCATCCGGTAAAATCCATCGTTTGGAAGACTGGGGGCGCAGACACCTGGCTTATCCTATTAACAAAATTCATAAAGCACATTATGTGTTAATGAATGTCGAGTGCGATCAAGCTACACTGGAAGAACTGGAAAGCGGCTTCCGGTTCAACGACGCTATCTTGCGTAGCATGACTTTATTGCAAAAAGAAGCGATTACCGAACCTTCTCCGATCGCCACAGCGACAGCCGAGGAAAATAAAGCGGCTGAATCCAGAGCCAAAGATGCGGCGGCCAAAGAAGCGGCAGCAGACACCGGTGCGGAAGATAGCCTGGACGATGCCGATGAGAGCTTCGATATTGACGAAGCCGCTTCTGAATAAAACTTTTAACACTTGGATACGAGATTACTATGGCACGCAACGTAAGACGCAAAAAATTCTGCAGATTCAGCGCGGAAGGCGGTACACAGATTGATTATAAGGATCTGGATCTATTAAGCGATTATATTACCGAAACCGGCAAGATTGTTCCTAGCCGTATTACAGGTACCAGCGCTAAATATCAAAGACAGTTAGGCGTGGCAATCAAACGTGCGCGTTTTATTGCCTTACTGCCTTTCTGCGACGCTCACAAATAATCACTACCAGGCCGGGGTAATCAGTGAGATTTCTAGCAGCTTATATTATGCGAGGCCGGCTGCAAGCCATGATAGTGGCTTCCAGTCTCGCATTGTTGTCACTGATCATACCACCGGTAAGTATAGTAAGTTCAGCCTCTGTTGCGCTCGTTACGTTAAGGCGGGGTGCTTTTGAAGGCTTATATGTTTTAGTCTGCTCAAGTGCGGCGGCCTCACTATTAGGCCTCTTCCTGCTAGGCAGCTACCAGTTTGCCTTGCTTTATAGCATGATGCTGTGGCTGCCTGTCTGGTTGATTTCGATTATATTGAGAGAAGGCCGCCATTTATCCCTGGCGGTTGAATTCGCGGTGCTGCTGGGCATGCTTGGGGTTGTTGGCTTTTACCTCTATGAGGCAGAGCCCGCCGTCATGTGGAAAGAGGTTCTTTCGCAGATGGTGCCGCCCAATGCGCCTGTTGACGAAATTCAGCGCACTTTGGATGTTCTGTCTCATTATATGACCGGCGTGGTGGCGGCAGGAACCGTATTCGGTTTGCTGTTTGGCCTGTTCCTGGGGCGATGGTGGCAGTCGGTGCTTTATAACCCCGGCGGTTTCAAGCAAGAGTTTTTGTCGTTGAACACGAAGCCCCGGCTGGCAATAGGCAGTGTCGCTGTCGTGGTCGTTGCGTGGGCCAGTTCCGGAGTGCTCTCCGAAGTTGCCTGGAATATGACCATCTTGCTGTTTGTGTTATACACCTGTATCGGAACGGCCGTAATGCATGCGGTTTTTGCTTCGATGAAACTCGGCCGCTATATGGTGCCGATGTTTTATCTGACATTGTTTTTGATACCCCATGCCATGTTGCCTGTAGCTTTGGTGGGTTTAATTGATGCATGGCTGAACTTGCGAAACAAAATTTCAAATCAAACTAACGCCTGACGGCGCAAAAATAATTAGCTAAAACCGAAAGGTGAGGTATTAAAAGATGGAAGTTATTCTTCTTGAAAAGATAGCAAACTTGGGTAACCTGGGCGATAAGGTCACGATTAAACCAGGCTATGGCAGAAACTATCTGGTTCCACAAGGCAAGGCTGTTGTTGCAACGGCTAAAAAAATTGCTGAATTCGAGGCGCGTCGCGCGGAGCTTGAAAAAATTGCCGCCGAGAAACTGAGCGCCGCTCAAGCACGTGCGAATGCATTGAGCAAACTCGAAGTTGTCATCACGCATAAAGCAGGAGATGAAGGCAAGCTGTTCGGTTCTATCGGTACGCACAATATCGCTGATGCGATCACAGCGGCAGGTGTTGCCATTGAAAAGCACGAAGTACGTATGCCGACAGGCGCGATTCGTCAGGTTGGCGAATACGATATCGACATCAACCTGCATACGGATGTTGTCGTAACGATACCTGTCAAGGTTGCGGCTGAAGCATAATAGTTAAAGGCAAAAGGGACAAGGCAACAGGTAAAGCGACGGCTTTTCAATCTTGTGCCTTGAACCTTGTGTCTTCTTAACATGCGTGCTTTTTATTCCGCCCTTTTTTATCTGCTTATCCCCTTCATACTGTGCCGCCTGCTCTGGCGGAGCATCAAAGCGCCGGCTTACCGCTGTCGATGGCGCGAAAGACTAGCCTACTATACTAAACCCTATGCGCCAGGCGTCATCTGGTTTCATGCCGTTTCAGTCGGTGAGGCCGAGGCATTGTTTCCACTGATCCGTCAGATACAGAACCTACATCCTGATGCGCGGCTGTTAATCACGACTACGACACCTACCGGGTCCGCACGCGTTAAGGCGGTACTGCAGGAATCCGTTGAGCATGTTTATTTGCCGTACGACACGCCCGGCGCCGTCAGCCGTTTTATGCGCTGTTTTAAACCGGTTATCGCCGTTATCGTGGAAACGGAAATCTGGCCCAATCTGTTCGCCTGCTGCGGCGGAAACGGTATTCCTCTTTATTTGATCAATGCCCGATTGTCGGAAAAATCGGCGCGCGGGTATCAAAAAATCCCCTCACTGGTGCGTCCGGCCTTGGCGCAGGTTAAATTGATCGCCGCGCAAACACAGGATGATGCGGACAGATTTATCGCGATTGGCGCCGAAAAACAGCGAGTGACTGTCGCAGGAAATATCAAGTTTGATGTTGAAATTGGCGATGAAACGATAGGGCGGGGGCGGCAGTTAAAACAGGATTTGTTCAAGCGCCGGTACATCTGGTTAATAGCCAGTACACATAAGGATGAGGAAGCGATATTTCTCGATAGTTACAAACAGATAAAGCCGCAAATTCCTGAGTTGCTGCTGGTCCTGGTGCCGAGGCATCCCGAGCGGTTCGGCGAGGTCAGGAAGCTGTGCGAACAGCAACGATTGGCCGTAGTGACGCGCACATCCGGTGATGACTGTCGCCAGGATACGGATGTTTATCTGGCCGATACGATGGGCGAATTGAAAATGCTGTACGCTGCCGCCGATGTCGTGTTTGTCGGCGGCAGCATGGTGCCGGTGGGTGGCCATAATATGCTGGAGCCTGCCGCGATCGGCGTGCCGGCTTTGTTCGGTCCTTTTATAGCCAATTTCAAGGAGATTGCCGGAGGGATGCTGGCGCATGATGCGGCCATACAATGTCAAGATAAGGATGAGATTGTCAAAACCGTTTATCAACTATACAAGGATGCCGCTTACGGCGCATCGCTCGTGGCAAAGGCCAAGGCCTTTGTTCGCCGGAATCAGGGGGCGAAAGCCAGACTGTCTAAAATGCTCGATCAGGCCATCGCTCAAATAGTGCGGTAGCTTGAGATAACGCATATCAAGCTCTGGCGCACGCCCAGACATCAACCCGGCCGACTCCGGCTTTTTTCAACAAGGTGGCGAGTTCATTGACGGTTGAGCCGGTCGTCATGACATCATCGATAATGGCGATATGACCCTCTTGAATCGGTTTCACCAGTGAAAAGGCGTTTTTCAGATTCTTACGCCGCTGTTTGGCCGGCAGGTCGGTTTGATGCGGTGTATTGCGATGCCTCCGGCATGACTCAAGATCGAGAGGCAACTGTAATTCACGGGCGACGGTTCTGGCGATTTCCAGCGACTGGTTGAATCCCCGCTGGCGGTAACGGGCTTTATGCAGCGGCACGGGCATAATGCGATCCGGCATTTCCGCCGTTGTCTTGACATGCTCGGCCAGTAATTGGCCGAGCAGGCGCGCATTCTTGTATTGGGCATGGAATTTCAGCGATGTTATCAAGTGCCGCATGGCGCCTTGATGCGTGAATGGCGCATAAGTCCGGTCATAGGCGGGAGTCTGGTTTTGGCAGCGGCCGCATGGCATCTCAGTCTCTATTTCGAAAGATTCGCCGCAGCGGTAACAGCACGGATTGTTTCTGAGTAAATGGATATAGCAAGCATAGCAGAGGTCGCGCGAGGCAAATCCTGTGTTTCCGCACAAGATGCAGGTAGGCGGAAGCAGGTAATCCTGTATAATATCGATCCAGTTGTAACCTATTTTCATTTGGACAGGTTGACAAGTAGCATGGTTGTCTTCCTTAATAATAAATACCGTAGCCGGAGATTAACAGAATGTCTGCAAACCCTGCAATAAACCCGATTCAGCAGTCGAGCTCTATCCGCCATGACTGGCGGCTGGATGAGGTTCAGGCGCTTTATGCGTTGCCGTTCAATGATTTGGTTTTTAAAGCGCAAGCCATTCATAGAGAGCATTTCGATCCAAACGAAATTCAGGTGAGCAGTTTGCTAAGCATCAAGACCGGCTCCTGTTCGGAAGATTGCGGTTATTGCCCGCAGAGCGCGCGCTACGATTCAGATTTGACGCCCGAGGCGCTGATGCCGGTCGACGCCGTTTTGAAAGCCGCCCGGCAAGCCAGAGACCAGGGTGCCTCGCGTTTTTGCATGGGCGCGGCCTGGCGTCAGCCGAAAGACCGGGACATCGAGCGCGTCGTCGAAATGGTGCAGGGCGTTAAGGCGCTGGGCATGGAAACCTGCGTCACACTGGGCATGCTGACCGATGAACAGACGGCGCGGCTGAAGGAGGGCGGACTCGATTACTACAACCACAATCTGGATACCTCGGAAGATTATTATTCGGAAGTCATCACGACACGCACTTATCAGGACCGGCTGGATACCCTGGCGCGCGTCAGGGATGCCGGCATCAACGTCTGTTGCGGCGGCATCGTCGGCATGGGTGAAAGCGATGTCGACCGCTCCAAACTGTTGATCGAGCTGGCCAATTTGCCCAAGCATCCCGAAAGCGTACCGATCAACATGCTGGTGCAGGTCGAGGGAACGCCGCTGATGGGCACCGAGGCGCTGGATCCGCTTGTGTTCATCAGAACCATCGCCGTGGCGCGCATCATGATGCCCGGGTCGCGCGTGCGGCTGTCAGCAGGCCGCAACAACATGAGCGATGAAATGCAAGCCTTGTGTTTCCTGGCCGGCGCCAATTCGATCTTTTACGGCGACAAATTACTGACGACCGACAATCCGATGACTAATCATGATCTCCGGCTGTTCGAGCGTCTGGGCCTGCGTTCTGGCGGTTCCAGCTACGCATAATGACAGGCGCATCGTTGACCTTGGCCGGCGGCCTCGAAGCCATCGCCGCGCAGGGATTGTACCGTTCGCGGCGTATCGCCGAATCGCCTCAAGGCATCCATCTACAGATCGACGGCAGGAAGGTGTTGAATTTCTGCAGCAACGACTACCTGGGATTGGCCAACCATCCGGCTGTCGTTCAGGCGTTTAAAGCGGGCGCCGACCGTTATGGCGTCGGCAGCGGCTCGGCGCATCTGATCTGTGGGCACAGCGCCGCGCATCATGCCCTGGAAGAAGAACTGGCGGCCTTTACCGGTCGCGACCGGGCATTGCTCTTTTCGACCGGTTATATGGCGAACATGGGCGTTATCTCGGTCCTGGCCGGCCGCGGTGATACGGTGATTGAAGACCGATTGAACCATGCCTCCTTGATTGATGGCGGCCTTTTGTCCGGCGCCCGGTTCAAACGCTATGCCCATGCCGATACCCGACATCTGATCAGCCATCTCGAAACCGCGACGGGGCGCAAACTGATCGTAACGGACGGCGTCTTCAGCATGGACGGCGATTTCGCGCCGTTGCAGGCGTTGTCGGCAGCAGCCAAACGCCATGAAGCCTGGCTGATGGTCGACGATGCGCATGGCTTGGGCGTGATCGGCGCGCAGGGGCGGGGCATTATCGATCACCATGGCCTGGGTCAGGACGATGTGCCGATACTGATGGGCACGCTGGGCAAGGCCTTCGGTACGTTCGGCGCCTTTGTGGCCGGTTCCGAGACCTTGATTGAAATGCTGATCCAGAAAGCCCGTACTTATATCTATACCACGGCGTTACCGGCCGCCGTGGCCGAAGCGACCCGGGCCAGCTTAAAAATCGTCTTAGCCGAAAACTGGCGCCGGGATAAGCTGAAAATGCTGTCCGAGCGCTTCAGGCAGGGCGCGCAACAGCTCGGTTTGCAGTTGCTGCCGTCGTCCTCGGCCATTCAGCCCATTATGATCGGCGACAGTCAACGCGCGATAGATATTAGTAATGCCTTGCTCAACGAAGGCTTGCTGGTCAGCGCGATACGCCCGCCTACCGTGCCGCAAGGCAGTGCCAGACTGCGCGTAACCATGTCAGCGCAACATGAAACGCAGCATGTCGACCGCCTGCTAACAGCGCTTGATCAACTGCATTTATGACAAGACTCCATTGCGAAACCTTCGGTCAGGGCCAGCCGGTTGTCCTGGTGCATGGCTGGGCCATGCATTCCGGCGTCTGGCGCGATTTTGCCAAGGCTTTGGCTCGGCATTGTCAGGTTACCTGCATCGATTTGCCGGGGCATGGGCGCAGTGAAAAAATCACGCCGTTTGCACTGGAACAAATCAGCGCGGCATTAGTGGAATCGTTGCCCGACCGGCCTTGCTGCTGGCTGGGCTGGTCCTTGGGCGCTACGGTTGTGCTTGATATTGCCGAGCACTTCCCTGAGCGCGTTGATTCGCTGGTATTGCTGGCGGGTAATCCGCTATTCGTGCAAGCGGAAACCTGGCCGGGCATGGAGGCTTATCAGCTGGATGCATTCATCGATGGCTTAAAGGCCAACTGTCAGGCAACTTTGTCACGTTTTCTGGCGCTACAGGTGAAGGGCTTGGTGGACTGTAAAACAGTATTGAAAGATCTGAAAGAAGCCGTATCCGAGTATGATGTGCCGGATCGGCAGACATTGCTGGATGGCCTGAATATCTTGAAACAGTCGGATTTGCGCCCGTCCTTGTCCAGACTGAAGTGCCCGGTATCGGTCATATTGGGCGGCAGGGATAAATTGATTCCCGTTTCTGTCGGGCAACAGCTGCCGCAGTTGAATGCCGGTTGCGAAGTCAACATTCTCGATCAGGCCGGGCACGTGCCGTTTTTATCGCATCAGCAGGAAGTTCTGGCGGTTATCGCCCGTTTTCTGGAGCAGAGATGAGCGCTGGTTTCGTGTTAGAAAAAAGCAAAATCAGACAATCTTTTTCAGCGGCCTGTGCGTCCTACGATGCTGTCGCCGAATTACAGCGCACAGTTGGCAGGGACTTGCTTGGTCGTATCGAAACGGACAGGCTGGCCGGTACTGTGCTGGATATCGGTTGCGGCACCGGTTTTCTAACCGCGGAGTTATTATCATGGCCGGGCGCTAAACATATGCTGGCGCTGGACCTCGCGCTGCCTATGCTGCAAATCACGCGCGGGAAGCTGGCCGATGCCGGCAATGTCTGGTATTTATGTGCCGACGCGGAAGCGTTACCGGTTGCGGATCATGCCGTTGATCATGTGTTCTCGAATCTGGCTCTGCAATGGTGTGAGGATCTGGAGCTTGTTTTCAATGACATCAGGCGCATTCTAAAGCCCGGGTGTCAGCTGATTTTTTCGACATTTGGGCCGCGTACTTTGCGGGAACTGAAAAGCGCCTGGGCGGAAGTTGACGATTATAGCCATGTTAACGAGTTTTTCAGCCAAGAACAGCACGGTTGTTTTCTTGAACGAGCCGGCTTTCATCGGATAAGGGCGGAAAGTCAACTGCATAGGCCGACTTATGACTCCGTCCAGGACTTGATGAAGGAACTGAAGCATATCGGCGCGCATAACGTGACTGCGGGGCGAAACAGAAGGATCACGACCAAAGCGCAGATGCAGGGCATGATTGCGGCTTATGAAGCGTTTAGAAACGGCGGACGGATTCCTGCCTCCTTCGAGGTTATCATGATTACCGCACGGGCATAATCGCATGAAAAAAGGCTATTTCATTACCGGCACCGATACTAATGTCGGAAAAACCTGGACTACTATTGCGCTGATGCGCTACTTCAAAAAGCAGGGCCAATCCGTGGTCGGCATGAAACCGGTCGCATCGGGCTGTCTGTTAACTAACCGCATCCTGAAAAACGAAGACGCGTTGTTGATTCAGGAGAATGCTTCATTGCCCGTTGATTATGAGCTGATCAATCCCTATGCCTATGAAGCCCCTGTTTCGCCCCATATCGCCGGCGCCGATAATCCGGTGCAACTGGATAAAATCGTTGGCAGCTTTAATCGCCTCAAAGAATTGGCCGATATCGTTCTGGTTGAGGGGGCGGGCGGCTGGCTGTCGCCAATTAATGCCACGGAGGATGTCTCCGATCTGGCAAAAGCACTGAACCTGCCAGTTATTATCGTGGTGGCTATCAAGCTGGGCTGCATTAATCAGGCGAAATTAACCGATCGGGCCGTCCGCTGGTCAAATCTTTCTTGTGTGGGCTGGATCGCTACATGCTCCGATCCTGATCTGTTGAACCGGGAGGAAACCATTCTAGCTGTCAAAGCTGCTCTGGATGCGCCTTTGTTAGGCGTATTGCCGTATTCTGCCCGGGCTGATTTTGATGAGCTGTCAGCGAATATATCGGGTGATCTGAATAAAAATTGATCTAGGTCAACATTTGGACAGGTGTAAAAACTATAATTTTTGTGCGGTTATTATAAAAATTATTGAGGAGAACGTATATGGCTTTAATTACTTGGACTGCTAGTCAATTTGGTACTAATGTAGGATTCGCCGATGACGAACACAAAACGTTATTTGATAAGCTGAATAAGTTGTATGATCTGGCAACCGGCGGGGCAGAACGTTCTGCTGTAGGAAATCAGTTGGATGACCTGATTTCTTATGTTGTCGAGCATTTCGCACATGAAGAGAGGGAAATGCAGGCAAAAGATTTTAATGGTTATACGGCTCACAAAGCCGAGCATGACGCTTTAGTCAGCATTTGCGCCGGGCTGCAAACAAAATTTCATGCCGGCGAGGCAGATGTTACGGAGGAAGTCGGTCAAATGGTGAAAGGATGGCTGGATCATCATATTCCTACATTCGATATGGCTTATGCTGATGCATTGAATAGTTAAGCAATAATTCAATAATCAAAAAAAAGGCTTGTGAAACACGGCTTCACAAGCCTTTTTTATGTCAACAGTAAAAAGTTATGAGATACATCTTGTTGCATGCTCTAATAATTAATTGCTTCAACAAAATAATATAAAGCTCAGTTTAATCGAATTATATTTTAAGTTTTGTGGCTCTTGTATCTGTTTTTTTAAAGAAAAGCAGCTAAAATTCATATAGAAAATCTTTCGCATGAATATTTGAGAGTTAATGCATGATTATTTGCCGGAAATTGATTACTTGCAGTGAGGGACCAAAAGACACTTCTGAATTCCCCGAGCGTAATGTTTTTTTGCCATCAGACTCGAATATCTTTCATTTTGCCGATCACGAATTACCTGAGCAAACTTTAAAAAATCTTGTTTTTCATATTGCCAGAAAACCAAGGCAATTAATCGCTCATATTCAGCGAATTTATTATTGTTACTCCGCCGATTTATCGGAACAGCTTTTTGCTGCGCTGGTTGATTTTCTGGTCATTTTAGACCGGCGCGGTGCAAAAATCAGCCGGCGTATGATAAAGGGTGCAAGATCCAAGCTCTCTCGGGAACAATATAGGTTGCTGCAGGCGTTTATGGTTAATGAAATGGATGTCGCCTTGCTGGCAGGAAACCAATATTCTATTTTTACAAGGGGATTGATTGGCACTCAAAACTTAGTGCGACTGGTTGATGCTTCAGAAGAACAAACGTATGACCCGCTGGATTTGGCTCGTGATTATATTGAATACAGTCAGCTTACTGAAGCAAAAGACGTGCTGGAAAAGGCTATTATTAGCGAACCGCACAGGCTGGAATTGCATCAGGGCTTGTTGGAACTTTATAAATCAACGCACGACGTTTCAGGATTGAAAAAAATGGTTGAGCTTTTCGCCACCTTGGATATAGCCATGCCCGATGGCTGGAATGAATTAATGGCGATTTTTATGAGCGGGAACAATGAACGATAAACGCAAAAGCCCTTTAAAAGTTGTGCTTCATGGCATGGATGGGCGCACTTATAAAACAATGGTGATGTATCTTCAAGGGCCTTGTAAAGGCGCGGCCATTGTTGTTGAAGATATAGATGCCGAAGTCGATATGATTGATGCCGACTCCGTCAATGCCAAAACGTTACTTGAGCAGAAGCAGGCTGAAAACTCGGTCAGGCCAATTATTGTCTTATCCTTAAAGGAACAGAAGCTGGAAAATGTATTATATGTAAAAAAACCGGTAAGGACAGCGGAGATGCTGGATGCCTTGGCTAAAGCCGAGGCGATGTTGACTGCACGACAAAAGTCGAGCGGTAATGTTCGGGCAGACAGGAAGTTATTTATTAATACGGATGAGCGGAAAAAAACATCCAAGCATCAAACAGCGATGCATCTTGATGAAGGGAATTTCAATGCATTTATGGGCTCTATCCCTGGTCTGGACGTAAATGATCCGAAACAATTTCCTAATGCTTTTTATAATCCCAAAGAGTATTTCCAGGGATATTTTCAGTCCGCATGCCTTATTGCCCAGACAAAAAAGCAGGTATTGCATCTCAACTCAGGTTGGAAGTTGCTGATTATTTTTCCTCATAATCATGAAGTCTGGCTTGATGCGGACGACAAACAGTTGAGATCGTTTGCCGGACTGCCGATTAATAACCTGTCAGGTGAGGGGATGTCGCTTACTCCAGCGAGTGCGCATGTGTTATCTGCCGAGAACGCGCCGGAGAAATTCCATAATCTAGACGCCTTCCTGTGGAAGCTGGCTGTATGGACGTCAAGGGGGCGTTATCCTGTAGCCCTTGATATTCATAAACCGGTTTTTTTAAAACATTGGCCGAACTTCACCCGCCTTATTGTCACCCCTCATGCATTAAGAATTTCAGCATTGCTTATAGCTGGACCAAGAACTTTGCCTGATATCGCTGAAATTTTGAAAATCAAGCCCCAATATGTATTTGCTTTCATCAGTGCCGCGTATGCACTTGGCCTGATTAAACAAGCTAAACGGCAAGCCGATGAAATCATTCAGCCTCCAGTCAGCAAAAATAATGAGCGACAAGGGTTATTTACTCGAATTATCAGCAAGTTACGTGGACATAAAACATAAAGTTGGGAACAATATAACAATATGAGCCAATACAAAATTATTTTTACCGGTCCCGTTGGCGCAGGTAAAACAACAGCTATCGAATCAATAAGCGATGTGCCCCCGGTTAAAACGGATGCGGCTGCCAGTGACATGACAAAGAACAGGAAATCATCGACCACTGTAGCCATGGACTATGGGATTATGAATCTTGCAGGTGGTGAGAAAATTCATCTTTACGGTACACCTGGCCAGGAACGCTTTGACTTTATGTGGGATATTCTGACCACGGGCGGTATAGGCCTGATTTTGCTGCTCGATAATACCCGAACGGATCCGTTCCAGGATATGAAGTTTTTTCTGGATTCGTTTCAAGAGTTTATAAAAAAAACCAATGTGGCCATTGGTGTAACTCAGATGGATTTAAGTGCTAAGCCGGCTATCAATGATTATCATATTCAATTGCAGGGCATGGGGCTTAAGCCGCCGGTATTTTCCGTCGACGCCCGGGTTAAAAATGATGTGTCTCTTTTAGTGCAGTCATTGCTGTATTCCTTGGATCCTGAACTCGAGGAATAGCACATGAGCAACTATGTCTTAACAGAGGGGGTGTATTTATACCCAACCCCGGCCGGTACTTATTACGCCGTCTGTTCTGTTAATAGGGACAAGCCTCGGCAGTTTTTAAGAGCATTACTTGCGCAGCAGCAAACCCCAGAACTCAACCTGTCGAATCTACAAAATTTAATGGACCAACAGGAAGAAGCAAAATGCCTGGAGTTATTGCATCATTGCCAAAAATTGGGCTGGGTTCAGGGGCTTGATGCAGCGCTGAATTATCCGCACGATGCCTTGGAAGATATTTTGCCTGAGCTATTAAGCAGAATTTCAGAAAATGGCAAGGTTCTTTTGGCTGATAGCCAAGGCTTCTATCTGGCTAGTCATGGGTTTCCGCATGAAGTTGCTGAGGAGTTATCGGCATTAAGCGCGGAAATTGCAATTATTCATGAACGCCGATCAGGATTATTGATGAATAATATGGGACTGGCTAGTAACGCTTGGGCTGTTATTGATGCGCGCGGTAATAGTCAGCTCGGGTTTTGGCCGTTATTTATTGGCAATAACCGCTTTGTTATTGCAATTTCGGGCATTCCCCACTTTAACCATCCAGAATTCGTTTCTCTGGTTTGGGCATTAAGTCTGCGTTATGCCACTAAATAACGCTTTATTAAAATTTGACCGTTCTAAACATAATTATTAAATAAAGGAGAGCAAAATATGCGCGCAGATATGCTGGCTTCAGTGTTAACAGAGCTTAATGGTACTTCGGCAGATATTGAAGCGTCAGGTGTAATATCAACGGATGGTTTAATGATGGCCTCTGTGTTGCCCGCCGGATTGGACGAAGACCGGGTTGGCGCCATGAGTGCCGCAATGCTGTCGTTAGGTGACCGCACCGCTCAAGAATTGACAAGGGGGACTCTGGAACAAGTTCTAATTAAGGGAGCTAAGGGCTATGTCCTGATGGTTTATGCCGGTAATGAATCCGTATTAACTGTTCTGGCAAAGCCGAATGCTAAATTAGGCTTGATTTTTCTTGACGTAAAGCGGGCCGCAAGCAGTATTGCGGAATTATTGTAGGTGCTTTGCGCAGTCAGGAATTACGGTCTTTTATAGAGCCCCAGTGTTCTTGTTCCAGGAAAATAACCATAGGATTTATATTATAAAAAATAAATAGTTATTGAAATATTATTAATTTAATACGAAATAATAGATTCAATATACTCAGCAACTGAGAAAGCTAATGCCACAAAACTTTAACGAATTGATCGATTATGCCAAGGCATTTTCCGGTTTAACGCCTGAGCTTGAGTTGTGTCTAAAAGATATTGGGCCAGAAATCACGCCGCATCTGAAAGCCGTCACTGATTCTTTTTATGATCAATTAGCGGCGATACCTGCAACGGCAAAATATCTGGAAGGCCGTCTTGAGACCTTGAAAATAGCTCATTTAAGATGGATGACAGGGCTATTTGCCGCTAATGTCGATGCTGAATTCGCTCAACATATGTTTCAAGTCGGTGATATTCACGTCAAAGTCAATCTGCCTGTTGAGTTTATGGCGGGTGCCATGACCCTGATCAATAATGAACTCATCCGTATCATTGTCGAAATATTTGGTCATGATCCTGAAAAATGCTCAAAAGCCCTGCAGGCGATCAGTTCCGTCACCGGGCTTACCCTGATGATAATGCAGCAGTCCTATCAAGAGTCGACGATTGCCGATGAACTGGAGAAATTCCTCTGTATTTCCGGCATGAGTAGAACGCTATTTGCCAATCTTGCCAAGGCCTATAAATAATCAGAAATTAACCTCATAAAATCAATGCCCTGATGATACTCATTAACGACAGGGCGTTGATTTTTACTGGCCGCGATGAAGGGCGGCACGCTTGATATGAAAATAAGAAACAGTAACGGCCCCATTATCCTGCGTGTTGATTTAAGCTGGCTGACTACAACATATAAAAACTGGTGCTCAGTTAAACTGAAACGTAACCAGATGGAGAAACACAATGCTTGATGATATGAAACCAGAAGACATAACCGGTGATTATCAGGAGGTTACTCTGAATTTATACGACGGTGCGAAGCGCAAGGTGTTATATACCCAAATTGAAACGCCTTATCCTGACGGCAAGCTGATCGTATCGACGACGGACCCGGAGGGCGTCATTACGCATGTCAATCAGGCTTTTATTGAAATGTCCGGCTATACCGAAGATGAACTGATCAATGCCCCTCATTCGATTCTAAGGCATCCGGATATGCCGCCGGCGGCTTTCAAGGATTTATGGGATACGGTGCAAAGAGGGGATAAATGGCAGGGGTTTGTTAAAAACTTGCGCAAGGATGGCGGTTATTACTGGGTCAAGGCCACCGTTATTCCCAATGTAAGAAAAGGCAAAGTAGTCGGATATACCTCTGTGCGCCGAAAACCCTCCCGGACGAAAGTGGAAGAATGCATCAGGCTTTATCCAACCTTGTTTTAATCTATACGGAGCCTAATCATGCCAAACATGTTTACAGTCAGTCCAGATTTTCCCCCCGATCATATTTCCGGCTGGTATATCTTTAATACCTGGCTTCAAAAACAGACCGGGGAAGCGATTCATTTGGAAATGTATAACAATTTCCCTACGCAAAGAGCCGCCATCGACCAGGACAAAATTGATTTGATTTATGCGAATCCATTTGATGCCGCCATGCTGGTGCGCGAAAAAGGCTTTTCACCATTAGTGAGGCCGGTCGGTGTGACTGATGAAGCTATTATTGCTGTCCAGGCTCAAAATGCAGTGGAAGATGTGGCTCATTTGTCGCCGGGTATTCGGGTAGCCGTCACAGAAGATCCTGATGTCCGTTTAATGGGCATGATCATGTTGGAACCCGGGGACTTGGATAACAGTAATGTGCAGGCAATTGTCTGCGATAGCTATATTCTCATTGCAAAACAACTGCTGCGCGGAGATGCCGATGTCGGTATTTTTCTGGCCGAAGCTTATGATAATTTATCGAATATCATCAAAAGCCAGCTGAAAGTGCTGGTCCGCAGCCAGATTAGCGTCGTTCATCATTCGTTGATGATCGGTCCGAGACTGGCGGATAAAAAAGAAGTCTTTCAAAAATTGCTGGTCGACATGAATAATGATGAGAAAGGGCAAGGGGTGTTGAAAAGTCTGGGTTTTGATGCCTGGATTCGCGTGGACGATGAAGAAATGGAATTTATGATTGATTTGATGGATACTTTGAATACATAGATGCACAATGCCGGCTTCATTAGTAAAATACTTGTCATAACATCGCCCGGACAGTAAAGTCCGCGGCCGTCAATTTATAACATTATCATTTATCTTGCTTTCGAGCTTTAGGCACTAGCATTGAGCCGATGGGTCGAATGGGTAATTCTGCTTAATTCTTAAGGTTAATCTATGTGTATTTCTCTTGCCGTGCTTGAAAAAGTGGTCCGTGAAGCCGGAACTATCGCTCTGACGCATTTCAAAAATCTGAAGGATCTGGAAGTCAGTAGAAAAAGCCCGCGCGATTTTGTGACCGAGGCTGATGTCGCTGTAGAGGCTTTTTTAAAAGAGGCTCTGGCTAGAGAGTACCCGCAATTCGGTTTTTGGGGTGAGGAAAGTGGTAAAACCGAAAATCAGTCCAGCCGCTGGGTGGTCGATCCGATAGACGGCACACATTCATTTTCGCGCGGTCAGTATTTTTGGGCGCTCAGCGTGGCACTGGAAATCGATGGGGAATTAGTGGCCGGTGCGGTGTATGCCCCGGCACTCGGTGATTATTACTGCGCCGAGAAAGGTAAAGGAGCATGGAAAAACGGTCAGCCTATCACGGTTTCATCGGAAACTGATCTTGGTTCTGCAATGGTGTGTACAGGTTTTGCCTGTTTGCGCAATTATCTGGAACAGAACAATCTTGAACGTTTCTGCCGTATCGCGCGGGTTACGACAGGGCAGCGCCGTTTTGGTTGTGCGGCGATGGACGTATGCCTGGTCGCCGACGGTCAGATCGATGCGTTCTGGGAACAGGAATTGAACCTGTATGATATTGCTGCAGGCGCTTTAATTGCCAAAGAGGCTGGCGCGACCGTGACCGACTTTCAGGGTAACGCGGGCGTTTTTCCGAAGCAGATTTTAGTCACAAACGGGAAGATTCTCGATCAAATCCTCCCGCTTATGTAAGGCCTTAAGCGGTTATTCCGCTTTAGCTATTTCAGCACGCATCGCGTCGATCACGGCTTTATAGTCAGGCTGGCCGAATATCGCCGAGCCCGCTACGAAGGTGTCGGCGCCGGCCGCTTTGATGTCGCGGATGTTGTCGACTTTAACGCCGCCGTCGATTTCCAGTCGTATATCCAGTCCACTGTCATCGATGCGTTTTCTGACTTCACGCAGCTTAGGCAGTGCGGACGGGATAAAAGACTGACCGCCAAAACCCGGATTGACCGACATCAATAAAATCATGTCGATTTTATCCATCACATAATCCAGATAATGCAACGGTGTGGACGGGTTGAATACCAGACCGGCTTTGCAACCGCAGTCATGGATCAATTGCAGGGTTCTGTCGACGTGAACCGATGCTTCCGGATGAAAAGTGATATAGCTGGCACCCGCCTTGGCGAAATCGGGAATAATGCGGTCCACGGGCTCGATCATTAAATGTACGTCGATGGGTGCGGTAACGCCGTGTTTTCTTAAGGCCTCACAGACCAACGGACCGATAGTCAGGTTAGGTACAAAATGATTGTCCATGACATCAAAATGCACGACATCGGCGCCGGCTTTTAGAACATTGTCGACTTCTTCGCCCAGTTTGGCGAAATTCGCCGATAGAATGGAAGGTGCAATCCAGTTTTCATTCATTTTTTTACCCTCTTAATATTGTTTGAATAATTATTTTTTTGATGGAGGCCGCCTGAAGCTTGGAGCGGCCGTGTACTATGGTCTAATGGCGGGAGAAAGGCTCAAATGGTAGCCTTCCGGCATGATTTTTATAAAGTAACGACTTCGTTGCCTTTGCCGACCAATACGATATCGGCACCTCTCAATGCGAACAAGCCGACGGTCACAACGCCCGGAATATTGTTAATGGTTTTTTCCAGCTCGATAGGATCGGTAATATTCAGGTTGCGGATATCAATGATTTCATTGCCGTTATCGGTAATAAAGTTTTCTCTCCAAACCGGCTGGCCGCCCAGCTTGACCATTTCACGTGCGACAAAGCTGCGAGCCATCGGAATGACTTCAATAGGCAGCGGGAACGCGCCCAATACATCCACGCATTTGGATTCATCGGCAATGCAGACAAATTTTTCGCTGGCTTCGGCGATGATTTTTTCCCTGGTCAAAGCACCGCCGCCGCCCTTGATCAGTTTTTTGTCGGGATTGACTTCATCCGCCCCGTCTATATAGATTTTAAGATCGTTAACGGCATTCAGGTCCAGAACCGGAATGCCGACTTTTTTCAAACGCTCGGTAGTGCCAATGGAACTGGAGACAGCGCCTTCGATATCGGCTTTATAGTCAGCCAGCATTTCGATAAAGAAATTAACCGTTGAGCCGGTGCCGACCCCGATAATGGGAATATCTTTAACATATTGCAGGGCGGCTTCGGCAACTTTTTTTTTCAGTTCGTTTTGAGTCATAGGTCGTTTTAATGTTAAGGGTTAATGGTGTCGCGTTAAGGCGATTCGTATTTAAAGCAATAACCATAAGAGTGGCTATTGAAAAAGCAATGGCAGGAAATTATATAAAAAATAACACCGATTGAGTAATGCTAAGTAAAAGGATAATAAACATTTATAAATGATTATGGGTCTTAAAGCCGATATCCCGGTTATTATGAAAACCGATAGCGCTTTATAATCACAAGCTTTATTCAGAATTTTCATAACTATTTTAGGAGGAAAACATGGCAGCAACCCCTTCAAACATGATGCCCTTGGGCACTATCGCTCCCGATTTCGATTTGTTCAATCCCGTCACGGGTTCTCACAACAGTTTGCAAGAATTAAAAGGTAAAAAAGGCACGGTAGTGATGTTTATCTGTAATCATTGTCCTTATGTGCTGCATGTGAAAGATCAGTTGATCGATATTGCCAGGCATTATGCGGCGTTGGGCATCAGCACTATCGCCATCAGTGCCAATGATATAGCAAATTACCCGCAGGACGCGCCGGACAAGATGAAGGAAATGATGGATGCCTGGGGGCACCCTTTCGCGGCATACCTGTATGATGAAAGCCAGGACACCGCCAAGGCCTATCAGGCGGCTTGTACCCCTGATATTTATGTGTTTGATCAAAACCTGGCCTGCGTTTATCGCGGCCGCCTGGATGGCGCGACGCCAAAAAACGATGTGCCGCTGACTGGCGAGGATCTGCGCAATGCGCTGGACAATCTGCTGGCCAATAAACCTATCAATACCGAGCAGATTCCCAGCATCGGCTGCAATATCAAATGGAAGGAAGCATAGCGCCCGGCGACTGGCTACAGGACCCGAATAGGATCCTGTAGCGGTTGACTGGTGTTATTTTTTTAGCGCGGCCGCTTCTGTGGCGCGGCGTTTGATTTCGTCCCAGTCTTCCTTGTCCACGAGATCGGCAGGCGCCATCCACGAGCCGCCGACACAGGCGACATTGCTCAACGCCAGATAATCGGCCGCGTTTTTTGGGCTGATGCCGCCAGTCGGGCAGAAGGTGACCTGCGGCAGCGGACCACCGATCGATTTCAGCATCGGGATGCCGCCGGCGGCTTCAGCCGGGAAAAATTTCATTTCCGTGATGCCTTTTTCCATCAGACGCATGACTTCGCTAGGGCTGATGACGCCAGGCAGGATAGGCACACCCGACTGAAGCGCGGCATCAATCAGGCTTTCGGTCACGCCGGGGCTGACCAGAAACTCAGAGCCGGCATCGATGGCCTGCTTTAATGTTTCCAGGTTGATAACGGTGCCGGCACCGACGATGGCCCCCGGCACCTCGGCTTTGATTCTTCTGATCGCATCCAGGGCAATCGGTGTGCGCAGGGTAATTTCCAGCACTTTCAATCCGCCTTCAACCAGTGCATGCGCCAGCGGCACGGCATGTTCCAGTTTGTTGATAACCATCACCGGCACGACCGGGGACGTGTTCATAATGTCTTTAATGGATGCAGTCATTAATAAATTCCAATTTATAAACTAAAAGATAGCCATTCTGGCTGGAGAAATAATAGACCCGGCCCGGAAAAATCCGGACCGGTGCAATCAGTACCGATTAATCTTCAACCCATAGGTTGGATGCCCCGGTTTCAGATGACGATGCGCCGCGGCGGAAAGCGCCGAACAGCTCGCGTCCCATGCCGCAGTGATGGTTCGTGGCCGTATTGACGGCCGGTGTGCGGGCATTGAATTCGGCTTCATCCACCCGGACATTGATTTCGCCGGTTTGTGTGTTCAAATAAATGATGTCGCCGTCGCGCACTTTGGCCAGCGGGCCGCCGTCGGCGCATTCAGGGCACATGTGTATCGCGGACGGTACCTTGCCGGAAGCGCCGGACATGCGGCCGTCGGTCACTAGCGCGACTTTGAAGCCCTTATCCTGGAGTACGCCCAATGGCGGCGTCAGTTTGTGCAGCTCGGGCATGCCATTCGATTTGGGCCCCTGGAAACGGATGACCGCGATGAAGTCTTTTTCCAGTTCGCCGCGTTTAAACGCCGCCATCATATCGTCCTGATCATCAAATACGACCGCGGGTGCCTCAACGATCTGATGCTCTTCCGCCACGGCGGAAATTTTGGAAACGCCGCGGCCCAGGTTGCCGTGCATCACATGCAGGCCGCCGCTGGTCGCGAACGGCTTGGCAACGGTGCTAAGCACTTCCGTATCCAGCGATGCCTCGGGACAAGGCTCCCAAGTCAATTTGCCGTCAAGCAAGCGAGGTTCCTGCGTGTAATTTTTCATGCCATGCTCGTCGGCGACGGTTAGAAGGTCTTCGTGCAGCAGACCGTTCCGCAACAGCTCGGCAATCAGGACGCCCATGCCGCCGGCGGCCTGGAAGTGGTTGACGTCGGCCTGGCCGTTCGGATAAATGCGGGTCAGCAGCGGGATGATGCGGGACAGTTTGTCAAAGTCATCCCAGTTGATGATGATGCCGGCGGCGCGCGCGATGGCAATCAGGTGAATCGTATGATTGGTGGAACCGCCCGTGGCCAGCAGCCCAATGATGGCGTTCACAATCGCTTTTTCAGTGATCATATGCGCGATCGGACGGAAATCGTTGCCTTGGGAAGTGAATTTCAGAACCTGCCTGGCGGCGGCTTTAGTCAATTCATCGCGCAATGGCGTGTAAGGGTTGATGAATGAGCTGCCCGGCAGGTGCAGGCCCATGATCTCAACCATCATCTGGTTGCTGTTGGCCGTGCCGTAGAAGGTACAGGTGCCGGCACTGTGGTAAGACTGCGATTCCGATTCCAGCAGTTCCTTGCGGCCGACTTTGCCTTCCGCGTACAGCTGGCGGATGCGAACCTTTTCTTTGTTAGGCAGGCCGCTGGGCATCGGCCCCGCCGGCACGAATACCGCCGGCAGATGGCCGAAACTCAGGGCGCCGATCAGAAGACCCGGTACGATCTTATCGCAAACGCCCAGATACAGGGCGCCGTCGAACATGTTGTGGCTCAAGCCGATTGCGGTCGCCATGGCGATCACGTCGCGGCTGAACAGCGACAGCTCCATGCCGGGCTGACCCTGCGTGATGCCGTCGCACATGGCCGGCACGCCGCCGGCAAACTGGGCGACGCCGCCCGCTTCCTTGATGGCTTGTTTAATCAGCGCTGGCGCGTCTTTAAACGGCTCATGGGCGGAGAGCATGTCATTATAAGAAGAGATAATCGCAATATTGGCTTTCTCGCTGCCGGCCAAGTCGGTCTTCTCGCCGGACGCACAGGCGGCAAAGCCGTGCGCCAGGTTGCCGCAGGCCAGTTTCGCGCGGTGCGGACCTTTTTCAACCGCGGCGTCGACGCGCGCCAGATAGGCGTCACGTGTTGCACGGCTGCGTTCAATAATTTCTTCAGTAACTTTTTCTAATATAGGGTGCATAATATTCTCTTCCTACGACTGCTTGTGATGACGGCTTAACATTAGTCAATATACCTCAAGGTGCCCAATACAGTTCAACCGGCACTTTATTCTGCCGTAGCACAGCGCGTACTGGCATGTCTTCTACTGGGCCTTCGGTCATGGCTCGACGGAATACGGCGAGCTTTTCCACGCCGGTCAACAAAATGATCAAGCGCTCTGACTGTAGCAGGCCGTTCAGCGTCAAGGTTAAACGTTCGGTATTAGGGCCGGTAACATCGCTCTGCTTGGCCATGATGGCGGCGGTGAGTTGCTGATTGTTTTCTGCCAGGGCATCAGTCAGGCCGTCCGCATGCGGGAATAAGGAGGCGGTATGGCCATCATTGCCCATGCCCAGTATGGATATCGCGAACGGTTTCGGTAGCGCCTGATACAGCGCTTCTGTTTCGGCGCAGCCTTCAGCGGCGCTCGCTGCCGCGTTTTTCATGCCGACGAATGAAGCCCTGGCTGCGTTATTAGTCAGGAGCGAGCAATCAATGAGGGCTTCATTGCTGGCGCTGTGCTCTTTGTTTACCCAGCGTTCGTCGACCAGGGCAACATTGATGTTGTCCCAGTCCAGGTCGGACAGGGATAACGCTTCGTACAATGGCGCCGGGGTGCTGCCTCCGGATACCATGAAGGTTGTCGCGCCTCTGTCGCTCAGGGCTTTTGCCAGATGGGTCCGGCAATCGCTTGCCAACGCCGCGAATAAACTGGCGCGGTCTTCAAACAAAAATTCTTTAACCATGGCTGTGCTCTTTAATTCTATTTTTTGTAGCCCTCTCCATGGCGGAAAGGGCGTGAAATATTTATTATTTATAACATGGATCTTCCCAGGCCCTGCCGTCCCGGGCAAGCAGTTCATCCGCTTCGGCCGGTCCCCAGGTGCCTGCGGGGTAAGGCTTAGGGGCTGTATCAATATGCGCCCAGGCATCTTGTATCGAATCAATCCATGTCCAGGCCTGTTCGATTTCTTCACGGCTCAGGAACAATGTCGGATTGCCGCGCATGGCTTCGAGCACCAGTTTTTCATAGCCTCCGAAAAGACTGCTCTTTTTGAAGGATTCATCAAAACTTAAATCCAGCTTGGTCTTGTGCAGCTTAATGTGTTCATCAATCCCCGGGATTTTGTTCAGCATCACGATATCGATGCCTTCATTCGGCTGAAGGTGAATAATGAGCTTGTTGGGGGGCAGGACGTCGTAACTGTCTGTAAAAATATTGTGCGGCAAGCGTTTAAAGTAAATGACAATCTCGGTGCGCTTGCCAGCCATGCGTTTGCCCGTGCGCAGGTAAAAAGGCACATCCGCCCAGCGCCAGTTATCGATATCGACGCGCAAGGCGACAAAGCTTTCCGTCGTGCTGTCCTTATTGGCGCCTTCTTCTTCCAGATAACCGGGTACTGCTGTGCCTTTGATAACGCCGGATGCGTATTGTCCACGCACCGTTTTTTCTTCAACGTTGTCAATGGTAATGGGACGCAGTGCTTCAAGCACTTTGATCTTCTCTCTGTGTATGTTCTGGGCCTCCAGGTTGACCGGCGGATCCATGGCAACAAAAGTCAAAATCTGCAACAGGTGGTTCTGCAGCATGTCGCGTAACTGTCCGGTTTTATCAAAGTAATCCCAGCGGCCTTCAATGCCGACCTCTTCACCGACCGTAATCTGAATATGGTCGATGGTGTTATGGTCCCAGTTAGAGGTGAAAATGGAGTTGGCGAAGCGCAGTGCCAATAAGTTGAGTACCGTTTCCTTGCCTAAATAATGATCGATACGGAACACTTGCTCCTCGCTGAAAACCTCAGCGACGGCATCGTTGATTTCCTTGGAGGAATTAAGATCGTGACCGATAGGCTTTTCCATCACCATGCGTGATTCTTTGTTTAAAACCCCCGATTGGTCGAGGCCCTGGCAAATGTTTTTAAATAAAAACGGTGCGACGGCAAAATAATTGACCATAACCCTGGTGCTTGGATCGAGGACGTCATGTAACTGTTTGTACTGGTCCAGTTGCGTCAAGTCTATTTGCAGGTACGAAAGCCTCGCGGAGAAGGTTTTCCATACGCTGGCATCGATTTCTTCATTCAGAAAATCCTGCAGGCTTTTGTAGGCAATGTCGATATAGGCGGCGCTGTCCTGGGCAATTCTGTCGATACCTATGATCCGGGTGTCGGGCTCAATTAAATTGGCTTTTTCAAGTCGGTATAAAGAAATGAGCAGTTTGCGGCGGGATAAATCTCCCATGGCCCCATAAATGACTAAATCGCAGGGTTTAAATGTTGTCGTTTGCATTTTTGTTTTGTTAAAAAATTAAGATGAAGTTTAATGAATGTCAGTTGTATTTAGGAAAATCAGGCTGAACACGAAATAGTTGTGTCCGCGGGTGAAAAAACAAATAGAGTGCGCTTTCGAGAGTCATCCCGAAATGAGTTGGAAAAAACTGAAAAGCAGTATTAACCCTGGTGTTTTGGCCAGTAAGCGGATCGCTATTGCTTGTCCGTCGGGCAATGAGGGAAAACAGTTGTTTCATACGTTCTTTGACAAGCAAATGGTCAGTTATGGTTCCTGGGAATAGTTGATATATCAATGTTTTTCAACTCTTTGCTGTTTCTTGGCGTTTCGATCGTTAAATAATAGCGGGTGGTTCCATGCCGGTGACTGGAGAATCCATGCTTCAGGCTGCGGATCAACTTGAATATTATACATGAATGTCTCGATGCTGCTCGAGCCATGTGCGATGTTCTTCCTTTGATGGAATGCCCAGGCGAGCACCTGTTCTGGTGCAGCAAAGGGCTCCGGCGGCACTGGCATAGCGTAAGACATCGAGCCACTCCAGGCCTAAAGCGACAGCGGCGGCGAAGGCGCCATGAAAGGCATCGCCCGCGCCAGTGGTATCGACCGCGGCAACCGGAAAAGCCTGCAGAACGCCGCGCTCTTTGCCGCGTTGCCAGAGCAGTCCTTTTTCGCCTAGCGTGATGACGGCGGTAGGCGCGGTCTCCGCCAGGCGCATCAGGGCCGTTTCTTCGTTGCCGGCAAACTGGCGGGCGAATTTTTCCGAACAGACCAAATAATCGACCTGATCCATTAAGGCTAAAGTCCCTTCATGTAAAGAGCCCGCATCCAGTACAGTAGGAATGTTATCCCGCTGTGCGCGCTTCGCCAATGCCAGAGACAGATGGGGTTCGTGGCCATCGAACAGCACGACTTTGGGTTTGACTGAAGAGAAATCTACAGCGTCTGCCGGCAAGGCCCGGGTATCGCCTTTGTAATTGATCAAGGCTCTGTCCCCGTCCGGTTTGACCAATATTGTCGACAGCGGCGTAGGGGATGAGCCTCGTACGATAAGTCGGGTATTGACGCCGTATTCTACGAATTCCTCATTATGCTTGTCGCCATAAAGATCCAGGCCCAGATAGCCGGCGAAAGCGGCGTTAAGGCCCAGTCGCGAGACCATGACGGCGGCATTAGCGGCAGGCCCGCCTCCGCAGCTGATAAAACCGTCCGCAAAAAGTTTTTCATCCTTGGCGGGATGATGCGAAACCGAGAAAACCAGATCATAAGATGCATGACCGATGCAAAGTACATCCACTCTCATTAGATCAGCCGCCATGAAAGATTAAAATGATTTGAGCTCAAAGGTGAGGCCCTCAAGTAAATCGGCAAGGGTAAGGGTAAATTTTCGAAGATTATCATCATGGTGTATTTACTGGCAAGCCGGACTCGGCGGAGCGATGGAGTTTTCGGGTCTTAATTCGATTGATGGAAAGTATTCAGCCGGCAAAATCCACGACTGCTTAAGACGGAATGATCGGATTCCGTTTGTCATTGTCAGGTTGGCTGACTGGACAGCATCATAAATTGCGCGCTATTCTCCTGTTTTTCAATATTCTGGATTGGAAACCATTATGCAACTTACTCCTCAATTATTGCCGGGCCTGATTCAGGCTATCGCCGATGTAATCGAAAACAATGCCGAAGAGATAACCATTCTGGACCAGGCTATTGGCGACGGCGATCATGTGATTAATTTGCAGCGCGGCATTCAGGCCTTGATGGTGCAAAGCGCTGAAGTAAGTCAATTGGATTGGGATGCTGCCTGGCAGAAAATCGGTATGACATTGATGTCGACGGTAGGCGGTGCATCGGGTTCGCTATATGGCACCTTGTTTATTGCTATGAGCAAAGCGGCCCGCGAGCGGTTTCTGGATTTGTCCGGTTTTGCCGAGGTTTATGCCCAGGGCGTGGAAGCCGTCAAGCAGAGAGGAAAGGCGGATGTTGGTGAAAAAACCATGCTCGATGTTCTGGTTCCTGTAGCGGACAGCTTGCGACAATCATCGGCGGAGGGTGCCGAGTTGACTGTCGCGTTAACCAGGCTGGCAGAGGTGGCGGTCGCGGGTATGGAATCCACCCGCGATATGCTGGCCACCAAGGGTCGCGCTTCCTTTTTGGAAGAGCGGAGCAGGGGGCATATTGATGCTGGCGCTAAAACCGCTCAGTTAATGATTTGCGCGATAGTCGCTGTGCTGATCGAGCGCTTAACATCCCCAGCGTAAAGCCGCGGTATGAACCGGCGCATCCCATAACCGAATCAATTCCTCATCAAACAGCGTCAGCGTAACCGAGGCACCGGCCATGTCGAGTGATGTGGTGTAATTGCCGACCAAGGAACGGCAAATATTGATGCCGCGTTTTGCAAAGAAGTTGGCGGCCAGATCGTAAATCAGATGCAATTCCATTAACGGCGTTGCGCCAAAGCCGTTGACATGCAGCAATGCCGATTGGCCTTTTTTCGGATTCAGTTCTTCATCAATGGCTTGGGCGAGATGCTCGACAATTTCCATAGCGCTGGCTAATGCCATTGTCTCGCGGCCGCGTTCTCCGTGTATGCCGACGCCCATTTCCATTTCATTGTCGTCGATAGTAAATGTAGGGTGGCCAAGGGCCGGCACCGTGCAACTGCTCAGGGCCACGCCCATGGATGCCGTCGCCAGGTTGACGCGCTCGCCGAGCGCTTTGCACGTCGCCAAGTCGGCGCCGTTTTCCGCCGCGGCGCCGACGATTTTTTCCACGATTAAGGTGCCCGCGACACCACGTCGCCCGGTACTGTGGGTTTTGGGCAGCGATACGTCATCGTTTATCAAAACCGTTTCGTTCGGGCAGTCCAGCATTTCCGCCGCGATTTCGAAATTCATGACGTCCCCAGCGTAATTCTTGACGATAAACAGGATGCCGCCGCCATTTTCGACTGCCTGGGCGGCGGCCAGCATTTGGTCAGGGGTGGGCGAGGTGAATATCTGGCCGGGACAAGCCGCATCCAGCATGCCACGACCGACAAAACCGGTATGCAAAGGTTCATGGCCTGAGCCGCCGCCGGAAATCAAGGCCACTTTGCCGGAAACAGTCGGGGTGGCGCGCCTGATAAAATGCGGCTGAAGATTGAGCTGGATAATATCCGCATGGGCTTTGGCGAAGCCGCGAAGACTTTCGTCGAGCAATGTGTCAATACTGTTAATGAATTTTTTCATGGCGGCGACTCCTGTATTTTATAGTTATGTTTTCATGGTAGCGTGTGTCGGAAATGCGATCAATCGACTTGTGAAAGTCACATTCCCGGCTATATCGACAATCAGGAACAATCCCGCAATGCCTCGGTCACGGCCCGGATATCGGGCATCACCCAGGTTGGCTGGTAATTCGATTTTTTTACATCTTCTTCGGTGGATATGCCTGATAAAACCAGAAGGCTACGTATCCCGGTACGAACGGCGCCCAGAATATCCGTCTCCAGCCGGTCGCCAATCGCTACCGTTTCCGAAGGTTTTACACCCAGCAAGGCGAGGGCTTGCTGATATATGATCGGTTCCGGTTTGCCGATTATGGTTGGCGATATGCCGGTGGCGACTTGCAGGGCGGCCAGGATGGCGCCGTTGCCATGGGTGACGCCGTGCTCTGTCGGCAATGTCGTGTCACCATTGGTGCCTATAAAGTCCGCTCCCGCCCGAATATTCAATGTTGCTGTCGCCAGCTTGTCCCAGGTCAGCGTCTGATCCTTGCCGCAGACGACAATATGAGCGCCCAGGTTTTCTTGCGTGTCGGTATTTACCTCATACAATCCTGTAAGCATGAAGCCCTGGTCTAAAAGAGGTTGTCTTAAGCCATCCTCGCCGACAATAAATATTCGGGTGTTCTCGGGGGGATTACGTTCAGCGAGATACAATGCAGTTGCCGTGGCTGAAGTCAGAATATTGCTACGGTCCACTGTTGTTATCCCCATGCGTGCGAGTTTCGCGACATATTGCTCCGGAGTCAGGCTGGCGTTATTGGTGGCCAGAATGAATCGGATTTGATTGTCATGCAAGGCTTGAAAAAAGTCCTGTAATCCAGGTTGGGCTTGTTCACCATGCCATAAGACGCCATCCATATCGATGATGAATGCGCGAATATTAGTAAAGGATTCCATCAAAAAGGTCTCTCGGATAATTAAATTATGTTGGATTGGGTTTTGCAATCTTGAAGAAAATAGTCTACCGTTTCGCCGTGAGACATGGCGGGTTTAATTTTATGAAGGCGAGCCCGGTTGTTCCTGTCTCCACCTGTTGACTCAAGTCATCGATTAACCTCGTAAGCTGTCTGCCTGGATATGCAATACGACTAACTTTAACCCGGATTACATTTTAATGCTGTTTTGACTCATTATTCAAAGGCTTATGCGCTGGCCTTGTCTGGTTTGCTGACATGAAAATATATTCTAAAAGGCATCGGTCCTAGCTCGTCAGGGCTTATCACAATAGCTGACATAATAAAGTCATTCCATATATATAACGCATAATGGCATGTCTGAAATTGACCGTATGAACAGGCTCGACCAGTTCTCATCCTTGCGCTGACGTCGGGATTGGGCATTGACAGCCGTCCCCTTTCTAATTTACAGTTAGCATCGCATTAAATTATGTAACCAACTATAAATAAAACATATCGGAGCACGATCATGGCAAAACCATTAATTCAAATGGCATTAGATTCACTGGATTTCAACGCAACAGTTGCGCTTGCAGAACAAGTAGCGCCTCATGTTGATATTTTTGAAATCGGAACACCATGCATTAAGCATAACGGCATCAATCTGGTTAAAGAATTAAGAAACAGATTTCCAGATAAACTGCTTTTAGTTGACCTGAAAACAATGGATGCTGGTGAGTATGAAGCAACACCTTTCTATGCGGCAGGTGCTGATATTTGTACTGTTTTAGGCGTATCAGGTCTTGCGACTTGCGCTGGCGTTATCAAAGCAGCGAACGCACACGGTGCGGAAGCACAAATCGACTTGATTAATGTTGAAGATAAAATAGCATGCGCGCGCGCTACTGCTGAAATGGGTGCTCATATTATGGGTATTCATACAGGTCTTGATGCACAGGCTGCAGGCCACACACCATTTAGCGACTTGAACGATATTGCTAGATTAGGCTTAAACGTCAGAATCTCAGTTGCTGGCGGTATTAAACAATCTACTGTTCAAGATGTTGTAAAATCTGGCGCAAATATTATTGTTGTCGGTGCAGCGATCTATGGTGCTCCTTCCCCTGCTGAAGCGGCTCGTGAAATCCGTCAATTGGTTAATGCTGTAAGGGTATAAGTATGCATCAGCAACTTATCATAGAAAAAATTTCTGGTATTCTGGCGGCTACAGATAATTCATATGATGAAAAGCTGACTGGAATGCTCGATAAAGCATCCCGCATCTTTGTTTCAGGCGCAGGTCGATCAGGTTTGATCGGCCGGTTCTTCGCCATGAGATTGATGCATAGTGGTTATGATGTGAGTGTCGTTGGTGAGATCGTCACACCGAGCATTAAAAAAGGTGACCTGCTGATCATTATCTCAGGCTCCGGAGAAACTGAACAATTGGTGGCCTTCACCAAACGCGCTAAAGATATAGGCGCTGAAATTGTTTTAATCTCGGCGAAAAGCGACTCAACTATTGGTGATATGGCAGATGCGGTATTCCAAATCGGTAACCCTGAACAATATGGTAAAGTTGTCGGTATGCCGATGGGAACAGTGTTTGAACTGTCCACATTATTCTTTTTGGAGGCCCTGATTTCGCATGTGATACATGAAAAAGGAATTCCTGAAGAAGAAATGCGGTCTAGACACGCTAACTTAGAGTAGCACCAAAAAAACGAGTGGCTTACAGTCACTCGTTTTAACCGTATCAGATGTCAGGTATCGAAATTATTTCGTGACAAAGTTGATAGGGCTGATTAATTCATCATTTATACTCAACGCAGATCAAAATTCGGATACTTTGCCTTCTTTATCATAACCGCGAAATAAACGGTAAGAGGATGCATAATGATTCGGGCTTTGGTCTGTAAACATTATAAAAATTTATCTCTAAGGAGAAGATTATGACTTCGCGCCGAGAATTAGCGAACGCCATACGCGCTTTGAGCATGGATGCCGTACAGAAAGCAAACTCTGGTCACCCAGGCGCCCCTATGGGCATGGCGGACATTGCTGAAGTTTTGTGGAATGACTTCATGCGTCATAACCCCAACAATCCAAAATGGTCAAATCGCGACCGTTTTGTTCTTTCCAACGGCCATGGTTCGATGCTGATTTATTCACTGCTGCATCTGACCGGGTATGATCTGTCTATCGAAGATCTGAAAAATTTCCGTCAACTTCATTCTAAAACAGCAGGCCATCCAGAATATGGCTATGCGCCGGGTGTTGAAACCACTACCGGTCCATTAGGCCAAGGTATTACAAATGCCGTTGGCATGGCGATTGCCGAAAAAGCATTGGCGGCTGAATTCAACAGACCCGATCATACAATCGTCGACCATCACACATATGTGTTCATGGGTGACGGCTGCTTAATGGAAGGTATCTCACATGAGGCGTGTTCCCTGGCAGGCACCTTGGGCTTGGGTAATCTGATTGCATTCTGGGACGATAATGGCATTTCCATTGACGGCCACGTTGAAGGCTGGTTTACCGACAATACGCCAATGCGTTTTGAAGCGTACGGCTGGCATGTAATTCCTGATGTTGATGGTCATGATTCTCACGCTGTTCTAAAAGCGATCGAGATGGCTAAAGCGATGACCGACAAACCTACGTTGATCTGCTGCAAGACAACCATCGGTTTCGGCTCTCCTAATAAAAAAGGCAGCCATGCCTGCCACGGTGCGCCTTTGGGCCAAGATGAAATCAATCTGACCAAAGCTGCTTTAGGTTGGGATCATGATGCGTTTGAAGTGCCTGCCGATATTTATGCCGGCTGGGACGCCAAAGCGAAAGGCGCTAAAGCGGAACAGGAATGGAATGAGAAATTTGCCGCTTATAAAGCCGCTCATCCTGAATTAGCCGCTGAATATGAGCGCCGCATGGCCGGTGACTTGCCGGAAAACTGGGCTGCGGAAGCAGACAAGTTTATCAGTGCTGTCAATGATGAAGCTAAAACTACGGCTACTCGCCTTTCTTCATTGGCTTCCATTGAAGGTTATGCAAAAGTATTGCCTGAAATTTTTGGTGGTTCAGCCGATTTAGGTTGCTCTAACATGACCGAATGGTCCGGTTACAAACCGATGCGTGCGGATAAGCCGCATGCTAACTATGTTAACTACGGTGTACGTGAGTTCGGTATGTCGGCCATAATGAATGGCTTGGCACTGCATGGCGGGGTTATTCCATTCGGTGCGACTTTCCTGATGTTCTCCGAATATGCGCGAAATGCGTTGCGTATGGCTTCATTAATGAAGATCCGTTCGATCTTTGTTTACACCCATGACTCCATCGGTTTGGGTGAAGACGGTCCAACGCATCAGCCGATTGAGCAAACCGCAACGTTGCGTCTGATTCCAAATATGAATGTATGGCGTCCATGCGATGCGGTAGAAACCGCCGTATCATGGAGATCTGCTATTGAACGTAAAGACGGACCATCCGTTCTGGTATTTTCACGTCAAAACCTGCCACATGTACCTCGGAGTCAAGACCAAATTACCGCAATTTCTCGCGGCGGCTATATTCTGAAAGACAGCGATGGACAACCCGAAGCTATCATCATCGCTACTGGTTCTGAAGTTGAACTGGCATTGAAAGCTGCGGAAGAGTTGGCAGCTAATGGTCGGAAAATTCGTGTTGTCTCTATGCCTTCTACTAATATTTTCGACGCTCAAGATGCCGCTTACCGTGAGTCGGTATTGCCATCTGCCGTGACCAAGCGTGTGGCCGTGGAAGCGGGCGTGACCGATGTTTGGTGGAAATACGTAGGATCCAACGGCAAGGTCGTGGGTCTTGATCGTTTCGGTGAATCAGCGCCAGCAGGCGTACTCTTTAAAGAGTTCGGTTTCACCGTTGAAAACGTAGTCAAACACGTAGAAGCAGTACTTTAATCTATAAATAATATATATTATTTGGCGAGGAAACTCCTTGAACTGGATGGTATCAGCATCCAGTCCTGGAGTTTCTAACCGCTTATTACGACTCATAGGGGAACAACGTGAAAATGAATAATTTGACGACAGGTGTATTAGCAGCATTGCTGCTAGCCAGTCCCATAGCGGGAGCAGAAACGGAGTATCCAGCAGCTGATTTCCAGCCGAAGGTTCTTTACAAGGATGCAGAGTACAAACATGCTGAGTCTGCTTCGGCCGAAAAATCCAAGTCAGCTACCGCGGAAACAGCTCAACCTGATGAAAGATATCCCGCGGCAACTTTTAAACCGGAAGTTGTTTATCAGGATACTGAATACAAACATACTCAATCCGCTCCTGTTGCTCCAACATCAAAATCAAAACCAGCTGCTCCAAAATCGGTTTCTACCGAAGAATCAAAATCAACTGGTGCGGTAGCTACTACAGAAAAGAAAGAAGAGAAATCAATGACAAATTACTTACTTGGTTTAGGTGCTTTTGCTGTGGCGGGACTATTTTTCTTCGGCAGAAAACCTAAAGCGCCTGCTGAAAAAACGTATCCTGTCTATACCAGAGATACAACAAGCGGACTTACTGGAGTTGAAAAATATTTGAAGGAACAGGAAGCGGCTTCGGCAACCGGCGTTACCAAATACCTGGAAAGACAGACTGAATCAGAAGAAGTTGCAGAGGCTGCCGCTCCAGCAACCGGAGTGGCTAAGTATCTGGATAAAAAGGAAGAAGAATCAGCCACCGGAGTAGAGAAGTATCTGCGCAACCTGGGTTAACACATACCTGAAAATCCGGGGCATATTCCATCCGCTGCCCCGAATCCAAGAGAAATAGGCCCCCTACTTATGCTGAACCTTTATATTAAAGGTGTACATTAGAAACGCAACTGCGCAAAGGGCTCCGGGTGAATGACTGCCCCCGTATATGCGAGGGCAGTAGCCTTTTTCTTGACGTGAAGCGGGAAATAAAATACAAAGCAATCGAATGACTTAGAGCGGTCATTAACCGATCTGATTTCGAATTAGTAGCTTTAAAAATAAAAAACAGATTTGAAAATTTTTTCCCACAATTCGGTCTGAAGTCGGGTGGATTCTAGAGGTCCGATAAAAATTGCGACTCTTCTATGCGTCTCCTCCTCGGATTAAGGTAATATATACGCCCGGATTTACTTCAATGATGAGTTCTCCGCTCACGGTCTAATTGCTGCTATCTTACTTAATATTTGAATATAGTAAGTGCGCCTGCGGATTTTTTTAATTTGAAAACGAAAGGTACCATTTATGGCAAAGAATTTACTTGAACAATTGAGGGAAATGACCGTGGTTGTAGCCGATACCGGCGATATCCAGGCTATTGAAACTTTCAAACCACGCGATGCCACGACTAACCCCTCACTGATCACGGCGGCCGCGCAAATGCCGCAATATCAAGGTATTGTCGATGATACATTGAAAGGCGCCAGGGCAACATTAGGTAAGAGCGCGTCGGCAGCAGAGGTGGCAAACCTTGCTTTCGAACGTCTGGCGGTTTCTTTTGGGCATAAAATACTCGAAGTTATTCCAGGTCGTGTTTCTACAGAAGTTGATGCGCGTCTTTCTTATGATACCGAGGCCAGCATTGCTGTCGGCCGTGAATTGATTAAGATGTATGAAGAGCAAGGCGTTTCCCGCGAGCGAGTGCTGATTAAAATTGCTTCCACCTGGGAAGGGATTCAGGCTGCGGCGGTTCTGGAAAAAGAAGGTATTCACTGTAACCTGACTTTACTGTTTGGCATGCATCAGGCGATTGCTTGCGCCGAGAATGGCATTACGCTGATTTCTCCGTTTGTGGGCCGTATTCTTGATTGGTACAAGAAGGACACCGGCCGCGATTCTTATGCGCCTGCTGAAGATCCAGGCGTATTATCAGTTACCGATGTATATAACTACTATAAAAAATTCGGTTATAAAACCGAAGTTATGGGCGCAAGTTTCCGCAACATTGGAGAAATCACAGAATTGGCGGGCTGCGACCTGCTGACGATTGCTCCGGCTTTATTAGGCGAATTGCAGGCTACCGAAGGTGAATTAGTGCGCAAGCTGGATCCACAAAAAGCAGCTAATGCCCCTATTGAAAAAATCACTATGGATAAAGCCACTTTCGATCGCATGCATGCTGAAAACCGTATGGCTTCCGAAAAATTGTCTGAGGGTATCGAAGGCTTTACCAAAGCATTGGAAACACTTGAGAAACTGCTTGAAGACAGACTGGCGGTGCTTGAAGGCTAGAAAACATCCGGGCTATTTCTCTGGGGGAATTTTTTTTAAAATGACCAACAGTCGGATGACGACAGTTTGATTGTCCGGAAAATTTTTCATCGTTCCCATGCCAATGCATGGGAACGATGGATGATATCGATCCGACAAGTCCATAATCCAAAATTAAAAGTAATAAATGTCTTGACAATTAGGCTCAGGCACATTTTTACTGCTGATAAAGATCAATAATAAGCTTGGTTCCGTCCTCGGGCCAGCGTTGCAATGATTCTTAAGGCTGTGAGTAGTTCTGCACGCTGAACCATCAATCAATTTAAGCCTGGCTTCCGGTGGACTCATATTTCCTGCTTATTTTCCACTGCCTTAAATATGCTGCCAGCTTAAGTGCCGAATTCACTTAATTCCCTGGCACTTCTGTTATAAGAAGAGGGTGAGAATAAAGGTTGTATGCTTTGCTCAAGCATGGCTTTAACTTCTTTATTACATTTCCCGCAGTCTTTACCGACACCGAAACATTTGACCAACTGCCTGCGACTGCACATACCCATAGCGATAGCGGCCTGAATTTGCGAGTCGGTTACAGCTTTACAAACGCAAATATACATAGTCGGTCGTTTATGGTGATATCAGCATCGTCACGATTGTGCCGAAGGTTCGATTCTGCGGCGCTTAACCTGCTTAGGGTCCGCAGTGATCTGACGATAGATTTCCACGCGGTCGCCTTCTTGCACGGTGACATCCAGTTTGGCTATCTTGCCGAAAATGCCGACTTTTTGCATGGACAGGTCGATTTCAGGATACTGGGTTAATATGCCGGAAAGGCGGATAATTTCTTCTATGGTACTGTTCTCAGGGACTTCCAGACGCATCCATAACTGTTTATCAGCCTGTGCGTAACAAACACCTACATTCATGCTATTTCCTCCGGTATCGCTTGCTCGGGTAGTAAATCTACCTGAGGCTTGTTGGCGGCGCGCTTCCGGTCCAGCAATCGTTTACCGGCAATAATAAACGCCAGCATGATGAATCCGCCCGGTGGCAGCGCCATCAACAGAAAGCCTTTATAGTCAGGAATCAGGGTCAATTCGATGAACTTGAATCCATCGCCAAGCAGCAGTGAGGCATTGGCGAATAATGTTCCGGTCGAGGCGATTTCCCTGGCTGCTCCTAATACGACCAGGGCCATGGTGAAACCTAATCCCATCATCAAACCATCCCATAAAGAAGGCGAAACAGGCTGTCTGGAGGCAAATGATTCGGCACGCCCCAGGATGGCACAGTTAGTGACGATAAGCGGGATAAACAGACCTAATACTTTATGTAATTCGTGCAGCCAGGCATTCATGACCATATCCACAACGGTAACTATCGCGGCAATCAACAATACGAAAATCGGAATACGGACTTCCGAAGGGATGAGTTGCCTGGAAAGCGAAACTATGCCGTTAGTGCTGATCAGTACTGCCAGAGTGGCCAGCCCCATGCCCAAGCCGTTGGTCGCCGTTACGGTCACAGCCAGCAAAGGGCACAGTGCCAGATATTGGCTAAATACGATATTATTGTCCCAAATGCCGTCCCGCATTATTTTTCGATAGCTATCAGAGATAAACATATTACCGCCTTCTATTTTGAGTCGATTAATTCGTTACGGTGCCGGTTAAAAAACTGCAGGCCGCGATGGACTGCTTTTACGACCGCGCGCGGCGTAATGGTAGCGCCGCTAAACTGATCGAAAACGCCGCCGTCTTTTTTGACTGCCCACTGGACATCGGTCAAGTTAAGCAGGGAGCGGCCATCAAAATCCATTATCCAGTTTGACTTGGCTGTCTCAATCTTATCGCCCAAGCCGGGTGTTTCGGCATGACTGATAATGCGTACGCCTAAAATTTCCCCCTCGCGGCTTACGCCCATGACCATGTTAATTGCTCCCGAATAACCATCAGGCGCGGCAAGTTTGAAACAGACTGCGCTGACTTGTCCGGCTTTCCTGGCGATATAGACGATGGTTTCATTAGCGCCCAAGTTGTCCTCCCTGGATGGGATAGTCAACGTATCCTTTAACAGATCATTATCATGCAATGCCGCGGGCATTACTTCTTCCAGCGATTTTTTTAAATCTTCGTCCAGTCGTTGTTGAATGGCATCCTGAGTGCCTAAATTGGTGATGCCGAGCAAAAAGCTGGCAATCAGGGCAAATCCCGCCAAAATGCCTGTTTGAAAAGTCAGCCTGGATCTCAAGCGTTCCAGATTTGACAGTTCCAGCCAGTGTTTCGGGTTTTCCTTTTCCATCGCCCCTTTGGATTCGGCAGAGTCGAGCTTCATGACTTACGCTCCTGTTCAACAGTTTTAGGCTCCAAGGGTTTTCCGTTACGATAGCGGCCGTATATTCTCGGCTTAATGTAATGGTCTATCAGCGGTGTCGCCGCGTTCATCAGCAGCACGGCAAAACCGGCGCCTTCAGGGTACGCGCCCCAGGTGCGGATAACAAAAATCAGCAGCCCGCAGCCCATGCCGAAAACGAGCTGGCCGGCCGGCGTGTTAGGTGACGTGACATAATCGGTAGCGATAAAAAACGCGACGCACATCAGAGCCCCCGAGTTCAAGTGCACTAAAGGAGTAAGGTAATGATGGCTATCCATCAGATGAAAGAAACCCGACAATACCGTGACGGTTAATAATAACGAGACGGGGATGTGCCATTTGATTACGCCTTGCCGGATCAGCCAGAGTCCACCCAGGCCAAGCAACAGTGCCGAGGTTTCGCCCAGGCTGCCGCGAGTCCAGCCTAAAAAATCAAAAAATAAGGAATAATCCGCCAATATATCGGGCAATAAATGCTTTTGTGAAAATTCGGTTTTAACGAATCCCAGCGTGGTTGCGCCGGTGATGGCATCGATAGGCGCCATAGTATCCAGGCCGGAAAAAGTAATTGACCAGCTTTCGCTGAAATTGGGAGCGTGCGATGAATTGATCGGCGCCACGTTTGCCCAGGTCGTCATTTCAATCGGAAAAGAAATCAACAACGCGACCCTGGCCAGCATGGCCGGATTGAACAGGTTTTGTCCCAGGCCGCCATAAACCTGCTTACCTAGAATAATCGCAACTCCGGAACCGGCAACACCTATCCACCAAGGTGCCCAGGGCGGCAGCGTCATGGCCACCAGCCAGCCGGTCAACAGTGCGGAACCATCCAGAATGGCGGATATGGCGACCTTGCCCGCCAGGCGCAGACAGAACGCCTCAAACAGTATGGCGGACAGGATGGTAATAATAAACAGGTTCACGGCGGGCCAGCCAAAATAGAAAAGTCCCAATGCAGTCGCCGGCGTTATGGCCAATATCACCTGCCACATAATGCGCTGGACCGTGACGTTGGTCCCGGTATGAGCACCGCTGCTAAGCTTTTTAGTTGCAATCATGCTAATGTCCCTTGTTCATTTTTTAAGCGTTCTCTTTCCGCCTTGGCCGCCAAGCGCGCTTCTTCCTCTTCCTCCTGCTGCTTTTTGATGCGGGCTATGCGGGCATTACGGTCATCGATCAACCGCTTGGTCTGTTCTGATTTGTGTTGGGCTTGCTGTCTGGCGACCAGTTCGCCAGTGGCATACTTGAAATAATGCACCAAAGGAATGTTGGACGGGCAGACATAAGAACAGGAGCCGCAACTGATACAGTCTTTAAGGCCAATGTCGACGGCGGCATCCAATTGATTGTTACGGATACGGTTAGCCATGTCTAACGGCAGTAGTCCGGCGGGACAGGCGCTGACGCATTGGGCACAACGGATGCAAGGCTGCTGGGCCGTGGATCTGATCTCCTTCCGGGTCAACGCCAGAATACCGCTGGATGCTTTGACGATCGGCAAATTGCTATGCGGCAGGGCATCGCCCATCATGGGGCCGCCCATGACGATCCGCTGTGTGGCATCCTGGTCGACGCCGCAGAAAGCAAACAATTCGCTAATCAATGTACCGATAGGCACCTCGATATTCATAGGCAATGCCACGGCACCGCCGGCAACCGTGACAACACGGTTGATCAACGGCTGATTGAGGCGGATTGCTTTATGCACCGAATAAGCCGTGCCGACATTATGCATGATCACGCCCACATCGGCGGACCGCCCGCCGGCCGGCACTTCATTGCCGGTGAGATAGCGAATCAGTTGCCTGTCCCAACCCATGGGATAGCGGGTCGGCACCTGTTCCACTTTAATAAACGGATAGGGAAGGCTGGCATCCTGCATGGCTTGATAGGCCGCGGGCTTGTTGTCCTCGATGCCGACAATCGCCTGTCCGGTCTCCATGCCGTGCAGCATCAGCCGTATGCCATCGATAATCTCTACGGCCCGCTCCTGCATCAGACGGTCATCGCAGGTTAAATAAGGTTCGCATTCGCCGCCGTTAATCAGCAGCGTGTGTATCTTGTTTTTGCGTCCCAGATTCAATTTGACCGCCGAAGGAAAGGCTGCTCCGCCCAGGCCCACGATGCCGGCGGCGCCGACGAGCAGGCTGATTTCCTCGGGATCGAGTTGAAATGGATCACCGGCCAGAGGCTGTTCGAGCCATTTGTCCTCGCCGTCCGTTTCCAGTACGACGGTGCGTATCGGCAATGCGGAAGGATGCGGGGCCGGGTAATCATTGATATCGACAATCATGCCCGAACTTGAGGCATGCACCGGTGCGGAAATCATGCCCTGACTGTGAGCCAGTAGTTGACCTTTCAACACCCGGTCGCCAACCCTGACTACCGGTTCCGCCGCTTTGCCGACATGCTGTTGCAGTGGAATATACAGTTTCTTGGGCAGCGGAAAATCAACCGCGATAGGCTGGCCGGACGTGGAGGCTTTATGTTCTTCGGCATGAACGCCACCGCGGATGCGACGCTTTTTGAATAGTTTCAGCATGTGGCGACCTCTTCGGAAACGGACGGTTTAGGCCAGCGCCAGTTGCGCAAGGTGACCTCGACCGGATGCATTTGCAGGCATTCGGTCGGACAGACGGCCACGCATTTCTTGCAGCCGATACAGGCATCGGCCACCACGGCATGTATCTGTTTCGGCGCGCCGACGATCGCATCGGTCGGACACACCTTGAAGCAGCGCGTACAACCGGTGCAGGTGTCTTCACTGACCCGGGCGACCAGCAGTTCAGGGTCTTTTACATCGCTCAGGTCGATTTCCACGCCCAGCAATTTTGCCAGTTGTTCGGCCAATGAACTGCCTCCGGGCGGGCACAAGGTAGGGGACGCTTCGCCGGCGGCCAAAGCCTCCGCGGCCGGTCTGCAGCCAGGATAACCGCATTGCCCGCATTGTGAACCGGGCATCAATGCTTCCAGTTCATCGACGATCGGATTGCTTTCAACTTTCAGATACTTGGCGGCGATACCCAGCATTAAACCCAAAATAAGTCCTAACGTAGTCAAACTTACAACGGCAGTTAAGATAAACATGATTTCCCCTTAAATAGACTATTTAGTGTACAGTCCAGCGAAACCCATGAACGCCAGTGATAAAATCCCAGCCGTAATGAAAGCGATCGGCGAGCCGGCAAACAAGACCGGCACGCTCATCAAGGCCAATCGCTCGCGCAGGCCCGCGAACAATACCATGACCAGCGTAAAACCGACGGCGGACCCGAAACCGAAAGTCATGCTTTGCATGAACCCGTATTGCGCCTGCACATTCAGCAAAGCCACGCCCAGGACCGCGCAATTCGTGGTGATCAACGGCAGGAAAATCCCCAGGATCTGATACAGAACCGGGCTGGTTTTATGGACCACCATCTCAGTGAACTGAACGACGGCGGCGATCACCAGAATGAAGGCCAAGATGCGCAGAAACTGAATATTGAACGGTGCCAGAATGAAATGCTCGATCAGCCAGCTGGCGATGGCCGCCAATGTCAAGACAAAGGTGGTCGCCAGTCCCATGCCCAGGGCCGTATCCAGCTTGTTGGACACGCCCATGAACGGACAAAGCCCCAGGAATTTGACCAGCACCACGTTATTGACCAGCGCTGTACCTAATAAAAGTAACAAATATTCGCTCACTGTTTTTTCCAGGCTGTTTTTTTACTCACCTACAGCATCAAACATGCCAAATTGATAAAAATGCCGATTCAATAAGACCTATGGCCAAAACAAGTGCGTCAATGCACTAATATGGTGCAAAAATACTGTCGCAATTAAGACATAGCGACATAGACAGGAATCCCTGTGTCGTAAACCTTACATAATTTAGGGTTGAAAATAAGGCTGCAAGGGAGATTTCGCATCCCGGATTCTGCCTATTTTTATTTCCTTACAAAATTTGGCTTTATTTTTGCTTGAGTATCGGCAGAATTCTTAATTTACGATATGACGTATGAAAAAGACCTCGTTGCAATACCTGTGGACTCATAGCAATAAAGGCAAGTGCATCAATGCAGAACTTGAAGCCATTATGCTGGGAAATGACATTGATAACAGGGGGCCGTGCGGGCTGTTTATCGAAACGGTCGAGCAGGCGCCCATCGCTATTTCCATTACCGACAAAAAAGCCCGGATCCTCTATGTGAATGAAGAATTCACCCGGGTCACCGGCTACACGCCGGTGGATGTTCTGGGCGAAAATGAATCCCTGCTATCGGACAAATCCACGCCGCGGCATGTTTATTATGATTTGTGGCATACCATCAGCAGCAAGAAGATATGGCACGGCCGGCTGATCAACCGGCATAAACAGGGGCATCGTTATCTCGCCGACCTGACTATCACACCCATGCTGAACAGTGAAAAGGAAATCACGCACTATATCGGCATGCACCGGAATGTAACCAACGACTACGAGTTCGAGAAAAAAGTCACCAACCAAAAACTGCTGATTGAATCCGTGATCAATTCATCGCCGATCGCCATGGTCGTGCTCGATGAACATGACCGGGTCATTCTGGATAATCAGCTGTATAAGGCGCTGGTCAGCGATCTGGACAAAGGCGAGCCGGGGCTTTATTTCCTGGAGCTGTTGCGCAATGAGATGGGCGACATGTGGGAGCAGCTGCAACTTGCTGAACAAGGCTTCAATAACCGGGAGTTCCGGGTGGAAACCCGGGGCCATCAGGGCGTGCGCTGGTTTTCCTGCGCCGGCAACTGGTTCGTGGAAAAAGAAGTCAATGCCGATGCTTTTTTTGAAGACAATTCAAAACGCTATCTGATACTGACCCTGACCGATATAACCAAACAACGCCGGCAAATGGAGGAACTGCATATCCAGACCCTGAAAACCATGATGGTCGAGGATGAGCGGGTACGCGGTATCAGGGAGACATTGCTGGGCGCCATGCACCAGATCCAGATGCCGATGAACCAGATCCGAGCCGCGGAGCAGATCTTTCGGCATAAGGGCGATGCCCAGCATCAAGGGCTGCTGCAGATTTTGCAGCAAATACAGAAATCGGGCGAAGAAGCGGTTGCGACCATGCAAAAATGCATCCCCGAGATCTATCAAACGGCCATTATTCCGGTCAATCTTAACAAAATCCTGCATGAGATGATGCTGCTTAGCGAGCAACGTTTCATGAGCCATGACATCGAAGTGCATTGGCATCCCATGCAGGCGCTGCCGACGATCCTGGGCTCGGAAAATCGCCTGCGCATCTTGTTCAAGCAACTCATCGATAATGCGATCGAAGCCATGAGCGAATCCGGTTCCGGGGAGTCGCGGCTTAAAATCACTACCGATTCCGATGCCGACCTGGTCTACGTCTGCATAGAAGATAGCGGCCCGGGCATTCCCCCCGATAAGCGCTCCAAAGTATTCGAACCTTTTTATACCACGCGACCCATGGGCGGTAACCAAGCCGGTATGGGATTGGTCATGGTCAAGGAAATCATCAACCAGCATCAGGGATTGATCGAAATAGACCCGAATTATCATCAGGGTTGCCGCTTTATCATCAGTTTCCCCATGCGCAGAGTGTCGGAATAGCGAGTAAGTATAATGATTGAGCGTACCGAATTAATAGAAGCCGAACTGGACACCTTATACTTGATCAGTCAGGTCTTGAACAGCACTCAAGACTTGCACGCCAAACTGCAAGGCGTGCTGGAAATTCTGCATAAAAGATCCGGCATGCGTTCAGGCATGATTGCATTGCGGGAAACCGAAAATAATGCCATGGTCGTCACGGCCCTGCACAGCGACGGCCCCGTCAAACCGGCCCAACCGGTCAGATACCAGCCGGGCGAGGGACTGGTCGGCACCATACTCGATGCCGGCAGCACCATCGTGGTCGAAAAAGTAGCCGAGGAACCGCGCTTTTTGGGCAGGCTGGGGCTGTACGATCCCGAGTTGCCGTTCATAGGCTCACCCATTTATGTGGAAAAAAGCGAGCTGGTCGGGGTACTGGCGGCGCAGCCCACCAACAGCCTGTTCCTGGGTGAGCGGGCCCGTTTTATGGAAATGGTCGCCAATCTGATCGCGCAAAGCGTCAAGATGCTTCGGGCCATGGAGCGCAAGCAGCGTGATCTGCTCAGCGAGCGGGATCATCTGAAACAGGCCCTGATCAAGAACTACAGCTTTGAAAATATCGTTGGCCATTCGCCGCCGATGCTGAAAGTGTTCGACTTGATTCGCCAGGTCGCCAAATGGAATACCACTGTCCTGATCCGCGGCGAATCGGGCACCGGTAAGGAAGTCGTCGCCAATGCCATCCATTTCAACTCGGGCTGCGCCAGCGGACCGTTCCTGAAGCTCAATTGCGCGGCCCTGCCGGATACCCTGTTGGAATCCGAATTGTTCGGCCATGAAAAAGGCGCCTTCAGCGGCGCCCTGACGCAACGCAAAGGGCGCTTCGAACTGGCCGACAACGGCACCCTGTTTCTGGACGAGATCGGCGAGATATCGGCCTCGTTCCAGGCCAAGCTGCTGCGCGTGCTGCAGGAAGGCGAATTCGAACGCGTGGGCGGCACCAAGACCATCAACGTCAACGTGCGCATCATCGCCGCGACCAACCGCAATCTGGAAGAACTGGTCACCGAGGGCAAATTCCGGGAAGACTTGTATTACAGGCTGAATGTCATGCCCATCCACATGCCGGCCCTGCGCGACAGAACCGAAGACATCCCGCAACTGGCCGAGTTTTTGCTGGGCAGGATATCAGCCCAGCAGGGCGGGCGTTACCTGGAAATCAAGGACAGCGCTATCCGCATCCTGATGAAGCACAACTGGCCCGGCAATGTGCGGGAACTGGCCAACCGGCTCGAGCGGGCCGCAATCATGAGTCCCAACGGCGTGATCGACAGGGACGTCATGGTCAACACCGGGCTAGAGGATGAAATCGGTCACCAGGCCGTGCTTAAACCCCAAAAAGCCCTGCCAGTCGATGTCAACGATGAAACGCTCGATGACCGTGAGCGGGTGATCGCCGCGCTGGAGCAAAGCGGTTGGGTGCAGGCCAAGGCCGCAAGGCTGCTCAACATGACGCCGCGCCAGATCGCCTATCGCATCCAGGTGCTGGATATCACCATGAAGCAAATTTAACCGAGGTCGGCTGGGTTGATAAACCCGGCATTCGAGGACTGCCTGCAAGGAAAAAAACAATGACTATTTTATACGTGCAACACGATTATGCCGTCTTCGGCTTCGGCGAGGCCCGGCAAGAAGCCATTGCCATGGCCGCGCAATGGCTAACAGACGCCACAGGCAAACAAGGCTGCTCGATAGAGTATGCCGAAAGCCTATTGGTGACTTCACCCAAGCCTGGGCAAATGACACTCTACGAAACAGACGAAACCATCCCCGCCGAAGCCGAAAACTGGGGTGGCGAGGAATTGCTGGAATGGTATTACGATGTGGCTTGAAGTTGGATGACGAACGGGATCACTGCGACCATTTTGCGGTCTGATTTTTATTCTCAGCTCTTATGAAAACGGTATCAAAAACCTGAAGGCAACGGAGATAGCATGATGACAATGACCGCTATGCCGACGGCGCGCTTCGGTCACGGCCGCCAGACTCATCGGTGACCGAGCCGGAGGCGCGATGGCTGGACTTTCTGCAATGGGCCTTGCCGCGCCTGGGACTGCGCTGGCCGGGATTCCGGAAAGTGCGGCGCCAGGTGATCAAGCGCGTGGCGTGCCGTATCGCAACATTGCAATTGACTGATCTGGAAGGCTACCGCCGCTATCTCACGACTCACGAGCAGGAATGGCAGATACTGGACACGTTCTGTCGGATCACGATCTCGCGTTTTTACCGCGATCGCCAGATGTTCGATGTGCTCGCCCGGGAAGGCTTGCCGGAACTGGTCCGTCTATGTCGACATCGCAATGGGCTCCGGCTCTATGGCTGGAGCGCAGGCTGCGGCGCTGGCGAGGAAGCCTACACGCTGGCCTTGATCTGGGCGTTGCAAATCGCGCCGCGGGTTCCGGATATCTCGTTTTCACTGACCGCCACGGACGCCGATCCGGCCCAGATCGCGCGAGCCCGGCGCGGGTGCTACCCGGCCAGCAGTCTCAGGGAATTGCCTTCGATTTGGCGCGAGCTCGCCTTTACCGAGGATCAGGGGCAGTATTGCATCAAGCCGGAATACCGCCGACCGGTAAGCTGGAAGGTGCAGGACCTGCGTAAAGCCATGCCGACCGGACCCTTCGACCTCATTCTCTGCCGAAATCTGGCGTTTACCTACTTCTCGGCCGACCGGCAGCAGGAAATCCTGCATCATCTCGATGCCTGCCTGGCGACGGACGGGCTGCTCGTGATCGGCGTGCATGAATCGCTGCCCGAGTGGCCTCCGGGCTGGAGTGCCTGGCGGCCGGGACTGCCCATCTACCGTAGAAGCCGGTAGGGAGGGCGGCATCCTGTGCTGGGCCGCGGCACTCGACAGCGCGAGCAAGCAGGCGAAATTGCCCCGGCTATTACCAAAGATTGCGTGATTGATTCATTGTCCGATTGATTACAAAACTCGCCTATATACCTGTTGTGTTTGCGACATCGTCCGCATAAAACTAACTAAATGCATTAAAAATCAATAACATAATATATTGGCACGGCCTATGCATTTACTTTATGCAAACATAACTTACGAGGTCAAATATTATGGAATTGCCAGTACTCAATGATGCACCCAAAGCAGCAGGCGGATGTTCAGCAGGTTCCTGTGGTTCAACCGATGATCAAATGGATCAACTGCCCGATTCAATTCGGGAGAAGGTCCAGAACCATCCCTGCTATTCGGAAGACGCCCACCATTATTTCGCCAGAATGCACGTGGCTGTGGCGCCCGCCTGTAACATTCAATGTCACTATTGCAACCGTAAATACGATTGCGCCAATGAATCGCGTCCCGGCGTGGTTTCGGAACTGTTGACGCCCGATCAGGCCGTTAAAAAGACCATGGCCGTGGCCGCCACCATTCCGCAAATGACGGTATTGGGCATTGCCGGCCCCGGCGATCCGCTCGCGAATCCGGAACGTACGTTCGAAACCTTCCGCCGGCTGAGCGAGGAAGCGCCCGATATTAAATTGTGCGTATCCACTAACGGCCTGGCTCTGCCCGATGCCGTGGAAGAGTTGTCCAAACACAATATCGATCATGTCACGATTACCATCAATACGGTCGACCCTGAAATCGGTGCGAAAATCTATCCCTGGATCTTCTGGAATAACCGCCGCATTAAAGGCGTAAAAGCCGCGAAAATCCTGATCGAACAGCAACAGAAAGGCCTGGAAATGCTGATTGCCAAAGGCATTCTGGTTAAAGTCAACTCGGTCATGATCCCGGGCGTCAACGACAAGCATCTGGCTGAAGTCAGTAAAGTCGTCAAATCCAAAGGCGCGTTTTTGCACAACGTCATGCCGCTGATCGCCGAAGCCGAGCATGGCACGTTCTACGGCGTGATGGGGCAGCGCGGTCCTACGCCCGATGAATTGCAAGACCTGCAGGATGCCTGCTCCGGCGACATGAACATGATGCGCCACTGCCGTCAATGCCGCGCCGATGCCGTAGGCTTGCTCGGCGAGGATCGCGGCGATGAATTCACGCTGGACAAGATCGAGGACATGGAAATCGATTACCAGGCGGCGATGGAAAAACGCAAGGTCATCCATGAAGCCATTCAGGCCGAGATGGACAGCAAGCGCCTGGAGAAAGCGGCCAAGGTCGAGCAGTTCAAGCAAGAACCCAAGCTTGATACGCGTCCGGTATTGATGGCGGTTGCGACCAGCGGACAGGGCGTGATCAACATGCACTTCGGCCATGCCAAGGAATTTCTGATTTATGAGGCCTCGCCGGACGGCGTGCGCTTTATCAGTCATCGCAAGGCCGATCAATATTGCGGCGGCGATACTACCTGCGGCGAAACCGAATCGACCCTGATGCGCACGATCCGGTCGCTGGAAGGCTGTGAAGCGGTGCTGTGTTCGAAGGTCGGCTATGAACCTTGGGAACAGCTGGAAGCGGCCGGTATCCAGCCGAACGGCGAGCATCCCATGGAACCGATCGAGGAAGCCGTCATGGCCGTTTACAAGGAAATGGCCGCGGCGGGCAAGCTGGATGCCAAGCCTGAAGCTGCCAGAGCAAGTGCATAAAAGCTGCACAGTAACACAGGGTGGCAGTGTTCTTGCTCCCACCCTGATCATTGGAATATTTAGGCATGCATGCCTGCAAGGCATGCATGCCCCGCGATTCTTAGGAGCCTGATATGGCGGTAAAAATTATTTAATCCTGCGTTAACTGCTATGCCTGCGAGCCGGTCTGCCCCAGCCAGGCGATCTATGAAGCCAAACCGCATTTTCGGGTCAACAGCAAGAAATGCACCGAATGCGAAGGCGACTATCCGGTTTATCAATGCGCCAGCATTTGCCCGATAGAAGGGGCCATACTCAATTCGCTGGGCGAGGCGATCAATCCACCCGGATCCCTGACCGGAATTCCGCCGGAAAAAATGGCCGAAGCGATGGCCGAGTTGCAAGCCCACTAAACACAGGACAACAGCCGTGGCTACGGTCTATTTCTACGAAAAACCCGGTTGCATCAACAATACCCGGCAGAAGAAACTGCTGACGGCGGCAGGCCATCAGGTGATTGAGTGCAATTTATTGACCGAGCCCTGGCTGAAGGAACGCTTGCGTGCCTTCTTCGGCAACGAACCCGTGCATCAGTGGTTTAACTACAGCGCCCCGGCCATCAAAAACGGCCAGATTGATCCGCTTGCCATCAGTGAAGATGTGGCCTTGACGCGGATGCTGGAAGAGCCATTACTGATTCGCCGCCCCCTGCTCCAGGTCGGCGACGAAAGGATGGTCGGCTTTGATCAGCAGAAAATAGACAACTGGATCGGCTTGCGCGAGATCAACATCGACAGCGACCTGGAAAGCTGCCGGCGAAAACCGGTCGAAGGCTCAACAGCCAAGTTGCAACCATGAGCAAAGTTCCGCAGTTGATCAAGGATGGACAGGTTCAGGCGGTGGCCTTATCGGAGCGGGTGCACTGGATAGGCGCGCTCGACCCGACCCTGCGTACCTTCGACATCATCCTCAAAACGGCCAATGGCACCAGCTATAACGCCTATGCGGTGCGGGGCAGCGAAGGTGTTGCCATTATCGACACCGTTAAGGAAAATTTTGCCGGGGATTTCTTTGCCCGGCTGGAAACCGTGGCGCGCTATGACGAAATCAAAGTCATCGTCCTGAATCATCTGGAGCCCGACCATACCGGCGCCTTGCCCGAACTCATGCGGCGGGCGCCCCAGGCGCAGCTGTACATCTCGCAGAAAGCCCAATCCATGCTCAAGGCCCTGCTGAAGCAGGATAAATTTGAATTTACGCCCGTGTTGACCGGCGACCAGGTGACCTTGGGCGACCGGTCGCTTGAATTTTTCCATACGCCGTATCTGCATTGGCCCGATACGCAATGCACCTATCTGCCGGAGGAACGCATCCTGTTCTCGGGCGATGTCTTCGGCTGCCACTTTTGCGACCTGCGCCTGTTCAATGACGAAGTCGGCGATTTCCGTTTTTCCTTCGAATATTACTACGCCCATATCATGCGGCCGTTCAAGGAGCATGTAAACCGCGCCCTGGACCTGATCGAGCCTCTGCTGCCGATCAGCCAGATTGCCCCGGCGCACGGCCCGCTGCTGCGCGACCAGCCGCAACGCTATGTGCATCGCTATCGCGAACTGTCGCGGGCGGTCCAGCAAAGCGAAGTCGGCGAAGGCCCCAAAACCCTGCTGATTTTTTACATCAGCTCGTACGGCAATACCCGGCGCATGGCTGAAGCCATTTACGAAGGCGCCATGACCGTCAACAACGTGCGCGTGTCCCTGTATGACCTGGAAGGCGGCGAGATAGCCCCTTTCGTCGATTTGATCGAGGGCGCGGACGGATTGTTGTTCGGCACGCCGACCATCAACGGCGATGCCGTCAAGCCGGTTTGGGATTTATTGTCGTCCCTGGCCGTCGTCAATCTCAAAACCAAACTGGGGGGCGTGTTCGGGTCTTACGGCTGGAGCGGCGAGGCGGTGAAAATGGTTGAGGATCGCTTGCGCGGTCTCAAATTGCGCGTCCCCATTCCGGGGCTGCGCGTTAAATTAATTCCGACCGAGGAAGAAATCCGGAACTGCCGCGAATTTGGTCTGGAATTGGCCCGGGAACTGACGGGGGTGCGGCAATCCAGAGTGATTGACATGGCTGATCTGGCGTAGGGTACGCATCGCGTACCTTTTATGGTTTGGCAATGGTACGCGATGCGTACCCTACAATTTTTTAACCACATTAAAGAGATACCACCATGGCGAAAGCAAGCATAACGTTTGAAGACATCAATATCACCGTATCGGCGCCGGCCGGCACCCGGATTATCGAAATCTCGGAAAAAGTCGGTTCCGGCATTACCTACGGCTGCCGCGAAGGCGATTGCGGCACCTGCATCATGAAAGTCACCGACGGCTGGAACAATCTGACCGAACCATCAGTGTTGGAGGACAAGGTCCTGCGCGAAAACATGGCCGGCAAGCATAACCGCCTGGCTTGTCAGGCTCAGGTCCTGAGCGGGAAAATCTCCGTCAAGCCGGTATGAACGGATCCGTCCGTAAATCGTGATAATCAACTCAATTTTTAAGGAAACGTGTTATGGCCTTAGTTACTTTTTCAAGCCCTGAATACCGGGACAAAACCGTCTATGCTGTCGCTGGCAGCCATACCCAAACCGTGCTGAAACTGGCGCGGGAAAACAAAATTCCGATCAATTTTGAATGCGAAGACGGCGAATGCGGCACTTGTCTGGTTAAAGTCAGCAGTATCGATAAAAAACTCGAGCGCATGGGCGGCCCTTTAACGGAAAAGGAAAAAACCGTATTAAGGCAATCCGGCAAAATCACCAAGGAAGAGCTGGAGCAGATGATCGTCGATGACCTGCCATCGCCCTGGCGTCTGGCCTGTCAGATGATCGTTCGCGATGAAGACATTCTGGTCGAATATTGATGATGGCTGCCATGCCCCGGCTCCAGGATGACAGGGAAAGGTTGTATTCCCGGCTGAAATCGCAAGCGATAGCGACGCCCAACCACGAATGGCTGGCCTGCATCGTGGCCAGCTGGTGTGCCGGTGCAAGCGCCTTGCCCGACTATCTGGGCCTTGAGCCCTTGCAGTTTAACGAACTGGTCGGCCACTTTTTTCCGGATTGCGACGTGCCCGAACAGGCGCCTTCGGGCATACGGCCGGATTTCAGCCGCATGCTGGAACGGGACGATCTGGTCAATCTGCTTAAGCAATACAGTCAGGCCTACACCTTTGAAAACAACTGTATCATTTCCATTATCGTGGCCGGGTGCCTGGGCAGCGATCACTTGTGGCAGGATTTGGGGTTATGGAGCCGCGGCCAGTTGAGCGACATGCTGGGCTACAATTTTCCCGGGCTGGCCGCCAAAAACGACAAGGACATGAAATGGAAAAAATTCCTGTATAAACAGCTCTGCGAGGCGGAAGGCCTGTACCTTTGCCGCGCGCCGTCCTGTGATGTCTGTGCCGATTATGCCAAGTGCTACGGTCCTGAAGACTGAGCAATCGATTCGCCTGAATATTTCACCACGAACGACTACAGGAACAGGAAATGACCCCGTCATTTCTCTGCATTCACCCCATCCATGGGGATTATGCAGGAGGTAGGTAGAAAACTGCTCCTGCTCACGCTAAGTACCTACATCCCTGTAGGCAACGCAGGAGCAGCGTAGCGGTGTGTCGAGGACGCGAAGGCTTTGAAATATGCTTTCGCTTGCTGCCGTAAAGGAGACTGCTGATAGAAGGCGCTCCCGCACGCTATCCCTACCGGCCTCGCGCCAAAAATAGACTTTCAACAAATGCCGCATTTATCGTAGACTTTTGCCTGTTGGAGATAACCTCTTACAGCAGGCGGCCTGCCTGCTAAACCGATCAATAACCCGTTCTGACCTTTTGGAGCGATAAATAGTGGACAGAGAGAATTTACAGACAAAATTAGCGGAATTGCTGCCGATGATCGAGTCTTTCCGGTTCGACGAACAATATGACAACGAAGAGCTTTACACCACGCTCAACATCTTGGAAGCCGATATCCGGTCGGTATTGAAAATACTGGCCAATCCCAAGCCCAACCCCTTCATGGTGATCTAACGCGCCGCCGCGTAACGCGCCTTTTCCGGTGCGTTACACCCACCCGCCGATAGCCGCAACGGCGGCAATGGCGCTATGAGGCAAGACAGATGGCCCGACCATGATCATGGACCTCAACCAGGCAGCTATGCAGACTTTTAATCGCCTGTTCATAATCATCGACATTGATAATAAACTGCATATCGACTTGGCGCATGGATTGATGCATGGCCAACACACTGATATTGTGGCTGGCTAAAGCCCCCACTGTTTTGGCCAGAATGCCAGGCACTTGCATATCGCTGCCGATTGCCGAAACGATGGCCACTTTCTGCTGGTCGATTTCCGAGTCAGGAAATGCCTCTTCAAGCACCCGTCGAATCCGTTCTATCGTTTTCAGGTTCGTGGACAGATAATGCGTAATGGTGTTGGCATTAATGTCCTTGGCAATGATACTGGCGTTGAAGCGGCGTATCGCGGTCAGGATTTCGCGATCGTATCGATCAATATTACCCGCCATGTCCTGATCGAAAATTTCCAGGGCATAAGCGCTTTTGCAACCAGCGATAATTTCCACGCACGGGGTATCGCTGACGTAGTCACCGGTAATCAATGTGCCGCTGTGGTCCGGTTCAAACGTATTTTTGACGCGCAAAGGAATATTGTTCCGGCGAAGCCCCTTGGCAGCCTTGGGGTGTATCGCCTCCATTCCCAGGTTAGCCAACTGGTCCGCGACATCATAGTTAGTGCGGCCAATGGGAACCGTGTTTTCTTCACCTACCACCCGCGGGTCGGCACTGCTCAGGTGAAACTCCTTGTGTATGACGGCTTCCTGGGCCTGGGTCAATACCGCAATCCGGCTGAATGTCATTTCGCTGTAGCCCCGGTCGAAACTGGACATCAAACCCTCCTCACTGTGCGCATAGCCGGTGACGATGGGCAGTTGGGTATCGAAATCAAGCCCTTCAAAAGCCAACTGAATATGATCGTCCAAAGCAAAATGCCGCGTGGATCTCCAACCCGTTAAATCAATGAAACAAGCATTAACCCCGTCACATTTTAACAGCTGCGCCATGTTCCAGGCGCTATGCGCTTCGCCGATACTGGCAAGCATTTCCCGGACTGTAGCCAGGTGAGAATCCAGGGCAAAATGGCCATGCTGGCAGAGACGATGCAGGTCCGTTAAACAGCGTTCGGCATCATCGAGTCGTTCGCCGATAAAGGCATCAGCTTGCGCCAGCAGGTCGCCGTTTTCAAAGAGAGCGGCATTAATGCCTTGCATTTTTGCTCTTAAAGTCTGCAGCGCTTGACGCCAGCCATCATCGTCATCATTGTTGGCGAACAAGGAAAAAACGCCGGGTTGCCCTGTTTTTTTATGCTCCAGCAGGTCGTTGGTGACCCCGGCATAGGCCGAAACAACAAAGATGCGCTGATAAGGCTGGGCGCTTCGTGTGGGTTTGAAAATAATGTTGTCGCGTACCGCGGCATAATTGCTCATGGAGGTGCCGCCAATTTTTTCTACACTATGAAAATTCATGTTGCTGTTCTCTTGGTTCCTTTTGTGCGGGTTACTGATAATCGTGTTCGGAAAGGGCTTTACTGTAGTGGCGCAAAACGCTGGCGAAACCCATGGTGGCCAGGGGGGCGCGCAAAAACTCACCCGTCCGGTGGCTCGGCTGTCGCGGCTTTAAAGCGTCTGTAGAAAAATAAGGAAGCTAAAAAACCACAGGTAATCCAACCTGTCATTAGTTAGTTGGCGGCAAGCCCGGCGTTACGGGTATAACCGGTGCCGCCGATAATTATAGGAATGATGTTGCCTGTTGCCATCGTGGATAAGGCTGCCAGCCTGGGTTTGATACGGGCGCCGGCGGGGTGAGGGTTTTGCGCGATATCGCGGTTTTGCCTGACGGACAATAAGTCCGGCACAGCAGATACAAATAAAGAGCGGACAAAGAAAATAATCATAATTGCAATCTGGGTGAAACCCACGCCCACTAAGGGTTGTAGGCGTACGCAGCGGAGTCTGTAGTTCCTTGTTTAAAATATTTTATTTATCAATATGTTACAGTACAAGCTTGGCTGTTTCAAATTTTAAGGGGCAATTAAGGCCGCATTCGGTCGGAATTTAAAGTGCTTACCACCCACTTCATGGGGGTCAAAAATGCCGCCGTGCAAGGTTCCGATCAGTGCTTTGCGACCGCTTCCTATAGCCGCAACGGCGCGACCTGGCCGGTCAGACGGTAATTACGGTAATCATCCAGCACCATCGCATGATCGAAAGCCAGTTCGGCGGGAAGGTTGTCGAATGTAAAAATCCCGCAGTTTTTGGCATCGTCCGCCGCCACGGGCGTGCCGTGCGCTTCGGCGACATAACAGGCCGTCACGGTATGATTGCGTGGATCGCGCTTGGGATTGGAATAGAGACCTAACAAAGCCGTCAGCCGGATATCGAGGCTGATTTCCTCCTTCGCCTCGCGTATGGCGGCATGCTCCATGGTTTCGCCGACATCGACAAACCCGCCCGGCACGGCCCAGCCATAAGGCGGATTGGCACGCTCAATCAAAACAAACGGCCGTCCGGGCAGATCGATCAGTTCAATCAAGGTATCGGCGGCAAGCAACGGCGTAACGGGTTTGTACATAATGGCTCCTGACAATAAACGATAGTGGATAACGGCCGGCTTGACCGGGCCAATTGGAGAAATGTTGAGTATAAAGCATTCGTAACAAGGGATTAATTTTTGGAGTCGGGGCAGGGGGATGGCGCTTTATACTAATCTGGATATTTCATAAAACCACAGACGACCCCCGGGACAGATATTTGCTCCTCGGCAACTGCTCATGCGTTGCTCTACCTCCTGCATAATCCCCATGGATGGGGTGAATGCAGAGAAATGACGGGATCATTTCCTGTCCATGCAGTCGTCGGCAACTGCTCCTGCGTTGCTCTACCTCCTGCATCCATGCAGTCGTGCTCACGTCCCTTACCTACATCCCTGCAACGCCGAAGAGGGACGGCAAGACAAGTCAGTTGCGGGCGTTATAAAATTCACGTTCCTTAGGTTGACTTATTTGAATTCTAAGTCGCATTTGATGTTTGAGCATTCTGGCGCTTAAAATCTTCTTGTCGGTTCGCTATTTTTTGAATAGCGGAAATGTAAGAATCAAACCTCTCCAGATCATTATCGTTGTTAAATGATATATGCTCACCGTCAATGACCCAAGCCCCTTTTCTTTCGGATAATAAGTCTATTATGTTCTCGAATTCATCGATGATTTTATCTTCCAATGGCAATAATGTATCTAGATCCTTCTTTGCCATTTCCATGCCTTGATTAAAGTTCGATAACATTTTGCTCTTTGTACGTTCGCTAATATTCAAAGCAGCTATTTTTTCATCGAGGTTTCCATAAAGAATATCTGTTTGTTCTTTAAATCTTTTGACATTCTCTCTGGCTTTCCGGATTTTAACTCTACTTTCAGCAAATGTTTTATCTGCTTTTAAGCGATTCATATCCAATAAGCTATCCCATCCAATGGCTTTCGCCTCGAGCAAATAGTCATTCCTCTGTGACACGAATTGATTCAAGAATTCCTTAACGAATCTTTCCATTTCGCCAAACTCGCCATGTGCTTTGGGTATTGTATTTATTGGTTTTTCTATAACTTTAGGCACATTTTGTGAGTCAATCGAGGCGTTAACAAATTCCAAATATTGATTTTGTATTTCTGAATGCGCCCGCATTGCTTCAGAACTATGTTTTAAAAAACCGAAAAAACAACTTAATTCCAGGCAAACAAATATGGCTATGAATGAAAAGCCTTTTATTACGGCTCCTCGCTTTCTGATGATGAGCGCATAGAAAATACCCCATATAATCAATCCATTCACAATGCCATAACTAACCAAGTATCCTAAATTCTCCGGAGATACAATGTTATCCAGGTATTCAAAACTAGCCGTTGGAGTCTTTGCATAGATAAACCCATAGCCAATTATTCCTGCACAAACAAGAGCAAGACAAACAAGAGCGAATGCTATTTTCCAGATAGCATATATTTTTTTCCAGATACTATTATCCGGTTGCTGCAAGGTTTCTATTTTTTCCATAGGATTCTCCTTATTATTGCAAACCTAACGAATGTGATATGTAAACGGCCGCGCAAAAGCGCAACTCCTTCACGGCTTTGTTGATAGAATTAACCGGCTTGTTCAACACCAGCCCATAAACAGGAATTGCCCCCCCCTTATAGACGATGCCCAATGTGAGAATGTTGAGGTTCTTGTCGCCCCACTTGTGCCCCCGGGTATTTCCAGTCCACTCGATCCGGCATTAATCTGCTTTTAGTCGCACTAACGCCAATAGCATTCTAACAAAACAATTCAGTCGGCACTTGCTCCAGCCTAAATGTCCTTTTAGAATCACGCTTCACCTCGTGTTTGGTCGCAGGAGAGTGAAATCGATTAGCGATGGATTTTCAAGTCTTTCCTTGTAGATCAATAAGTTAACTTTTTTGTCGTGTACAGAGAGGAAATTTAAAGAAAAACAAATATGAAAAACTATAAGAGTCTGTCGCATACGCGCTGAATTATTTTAACCCAATTTAATTCTTTGCATTATATGATGCAAAACTGAATTTATAGAGAGCAAGGATGTTGAAAACTATATTGAAACCGATTCCCCTTAACCAGCCGTTCAGGCTGACTGTTGTCCCCGTTGCGCCTGGCAATGTCATCTTACCCTGGTCGCTCAACCCCACGGGCGATGCGAAAATGACAGTAATATTCGATCACTTTTTTATCCCAACAATAAATGAACTCATGAGCAGGAACGTAATGGTCACATGCCATTCTCACGAGGCTCTGAGCGTTAGGCGGGAGGCTCGATGACCAACGAACAGTTTGAAGCCCTGGTCAGCAGGCTTGAGCACCAGGCGCAGAGCAACCCGGGACGTTACCGGTTCAAGGTGTTTTTACTGGCAATGCTTGGCAACGCCTATCTTGGCGTGATGCTGTTATTGATCGTTGTGCTGTTTGGGATGTTGCTCGCATCAGTCATGGTGCTCAAGCTTCTCGCCGTGAAGCTGATCATCATCGTCGGCTTCTTTCTGTGGATGATTCTCAAGGCCCTGTGGGTTAGGATCGATCCGCCGGAGGGGACCGAAATCAAGGCCGGACAGGCGCCTGGGCTGTTCGCCATGATTGGCCGATTGCGCTGCCAGTTGGGCGCGCCGCGCTTTCACCATGTTCTGATCACGGATGATTTCAATGCCGGTGTGGTGCAATCGCCTCGCCTGGGCATCTTCGGCTGGCATCGCAATTACCTGCTGATCGGCCTGCCGCTGATGAAGTCGTTGACCGAGGAGCAGTTCAAGGCGGTGCTCGCGCATGAATTCGGCCATCTGGCCAAGGGGCACGGGCGGATGTCCAACTGGATCTACCGTCAGCGTTTGCGCTGGAGCCGTCTTCTGGCCGTTCTGGATGCCTGCGAGAGTCAGGGCGGCTTTCTCTTCAAGCCCTTTCTGAACTGGTTCGCCCCCTACTTCAATGCCTATTCTTTTCCAATGGCCAGGGCCAATGAATACGAGGCCGATGCCACCTCCGCCAGACTCACCTCGCCGCAGGTGGCTGCCGAAGCCCTTACCAGCGTCAATGTCGTCGGCAGCTATCTGGCTGAGCAATATTGGCCGCAAATCCATAAACAGGCCGATGAACAGCCGATCCCTAACTTCGCTCCTTACTTTGGCATGGGGCAGGGGGTAGCCACGGAACTGGACGAAATATCGACCCAAGAATGGCTGGATCAGGCGATGGCCTTGCAAACAGATTCGGCTGATACCCATCCTGCACTGAGTGACCGTCTGAAGGCGATTAACGAGTCGCCGCGCCTGGCCCTTCCAGGCATAGGGCAGTCCGCCGACCGGCTTCTCGGCTTCGCGTTGAAAGCCATTACCGAAAGTTTTGATCGGCGTTGGAAGGATAATATCCTGCCTTCCTGGCAGAACCGTTATCTGCAGGTTCAGAACGACCGCCGCCAGCTGGCCGAGTTGAACAGGTTATTCGAGAGCGATGCGGAACTGACGGTGCAGGAGGCATATGATCGCGCAAGACTCACCGAAACCACCGGCAATGACTTCGATGATGCACTGGCCCAGTTCCGGGCCCTGCACGAACGCGCCCCGGATGATCCGCTGGTCTGCCTCAGCCTGGGCGCTCGCCTGCTGGGTCGAAATGATGCCGGCGGCTGTAGGTTGATCGAACAGGCTATGCGCCTCGATGAGAACACCATCCTGGAAGGCTGCGAACTGCTGCGCGATTACCACTGGCACAACGGCGGAAAAGAAGAGGCCCAAACCTGGCACCAGCGGCTGCTCGAGCGTTCGCAATTACAGGAGGCAGCCCATAAAGAGCGCAACCAATTATTGCTGACCGACCGCTTCGAGCACCATGGGCTTTCTGATGCCGAAGCCGCTGAACTGCGCGCCGCACTGGCAGCCATACCCGGCTTGCGCAAGGTTTACTTCGTAAGAAAGCGCGTCAAGTACCTCATGCATCTGCCCTGCTATGTGTTGGGTTATCGCGTCACCCGTTTCTTTCAGTTGCATAGCCAGCGGCGTTCGGCAGAGGTCTTGCAGCGGATTCAGGAATCGGTGCCTTTTCCGGGCGAGACAATACTCATCAGCGTGGAGGGCGAAAACTACCGGTTCGGCAGGAAGTTCCGATGGATGCGAAGATCAAGGATTCTGTGACTCCGACACAAGAGTTCAGCCGGCTTGCGGACATGCCGCTCATTGGATTTAGCCTGAAACTGGCTGTAAACAACCGATGATTTAGCCGTCTGATGCATTCTGTCGGTCCGGCTGCAGAGGACGCGGAGAAAATAATGCAAGTTGTTGAAAACTCCTGCCGGACGGGGCATATTGTCCCGTTTAAAACGTTTGATACTGTTTAATCGCAGCCGCCTGGCTCAGATATCGCTGGAACGTTAGGGGCGGGGTTGCAAACGCTTTCCCGCTTCAGTACTGTGGCTGACGATTACTTCCTGCCAATGCCGGAGACGCATTGCAGCTCCCAGTACCTAATTGATGCATGGGCACGGTTGAACCAAGTGGTTAAACATTAATAATAAGGAAAACATGTTATGAACGAATTCACAGAAACAGCCGGACGCCCAATCGCAATAACAATCATCTGTGTGCTTGGCTTCATAGGGGCATTGTTAGCGGTGCCTATGATTTTCTCACCGGTAGCGCAGCAAATCGGCTCCTGGTATCCAATCTACATAGGCCTTACCTCTCTTATAGGGCTAGTGTGCATGATCGGCTTGTGGATGATGAAAAAATGGGCTGTTTATACCTATACAGGTTTAGTGGCGCTCAACCAGATTGTTTTGCTTGCCATGGGACTATGGAGCAGCATGGCACTGCTTATGCCGGCAGTTGTTATATTTTTTGGGCTAAAGCATGTATCCAAAATGTCATGATCAAACTCAGAAGCCGGGTTGATAACCCCGGCGATTCCTTGTTCAGATAGCCGGGGATACAGCAAATCTCCAACTCCGGCTATCTCCAGGGCAGCACTTTCCCTTCAGCCCCTTGTCTTAACAGTAATTAATGATACCGGAGGCGAACAATGAAACGCATAGTGAGGTATTCGAACCCGGCTTACTGAATGCGGTCGCTACAGGAAAACATGCACCATGCATATTGATGAAAAAGTAGCCTTTCTCCGGCAACCGGACAGCTATCCGGACAAGCCGGCGCGCGTCGAGGTCGTCAAAACCCATATGTCCTGGGTTTTTCTGACAGAAAGGCTGGTTTACAAGCTGAAGAAACCCGTTAAGTATGACTACCTGGACTTCAGCACCCTGGAAGCCCGGCACAAGAACTGCGAACGCGAGATACGTCTCAACCGGCGGTTAGCCGGGCACGTTTATCTCGGCACCGTGCCGCTCACGCTGGAAGCCGATGGCAGCCTGAGGCTGGACGGCGAAGGCCAGGTGGTGGATTGGCTTGTCCGGATGCGCCGCCTGCCTGAAGAGCGCATGCTCGACGTTGCGATTCGTGCGGGAACGGTCGATGCCGAGGATGTGCGGAAGGTGAGCCAGGTGCTGGCCCGTTTCTATCGGGATTCGCCAGCCTTAACGATAAGCCCGGCCGAGTATCGACGCCGGTTCGAGGCGGATATCCAGAGCAACCTGACCGAGTTGAGTGACGCCGGATACGCTTTGCCCGGCGCGCAGGTGGCGCAGCTTGCGGCGGCGCAAAGACGGTTTCTGACGGAACAGGGCCGTCTTCTTGAACAGCGGGCGAGGGACGGGCGCATCATCGATGCGCATGGCGACCTCAGGCCGCAGCATATCTGCTTGCTGCCCGCGCCGGTGATCATCGATTGCCTGGAATTCAACCGGCAGTTCCGCATCCTCGATCCCGTGGACGAATTGGCCTATCTGGCCCTGGAATGCGAGCGTCTCGGCGTGCCGGCTATCGGTGACCAGGTGCTGGCGTACTACACGACAGCGACAGGCGATGCTTGTCCCGCTGAACTGATAGGGTTTTACAAGGCTTTCCGCGCCTGTTTGCGCGCCAAGATCGCGGTATGGCACACCGTGGACCACGACATTCGGGATCATCGGCGTTGGCTCGATCTCGCCGGCTCCTACCTGGCTCTGGCAGAACAGTATGTACGTTGTTGGTGACGTGCTTTTTGCGTCTGACTCGTTACAGGAGTTCCACGAGGGAACCGCTGTTATGGATATGCCAGATGGCATCCGCCAATAGCGGCGACACATCCAGCACCGTCAGCCGGCTGCGCGCCAGTTCCGGGTCGAGCCGGAACGGCGGCAGCGTATTGGTGACCACCAGACTGTCCAGGGCAGGATCGGCCGCGACCTGATCGGCCTTGCCCACGAAAAGGCCGTGGGAGGCGGCGGCATGAACGCTTTGCGCGCCCCGGTCGCGGCAGGCGTGCGCGGTCCGTGCGATCGTGCCGCCGGTGCTGATCATGTCGTCGATGATAATAGCGGTCTTGCCGTTGACATCGCCTACCAGCGCTTCGCCGCTGACGATGCCGGCGCTGCGCTGTTTCTCCATGAAAGCGCTGCCGGCCGGCCGGCTCAAGCGCTGGCTCAGCGCCTCGCGAAACAGTTCCGCCCGCTTGACGCCACCGACGTCGGGCGAGACCACGACCAGCTCGGCATCAGTTATCCGGGCCGCGAAATGCTCGACGAACAGCTTTTTGGCTTCCAGATGGTCCGTGTGGCAACGGAAAGCATTCTGAAAAGCGGCCAGGTTATGCACGTCGAGGGTCAGCACCCGATCGGTTCCCACGGCCTCCAGCAGTTGCGCCATATAGCGGGTGGTCACCGGATCGCGGGTCTTGGTTTTCCGGTCCTTGCGCGCATAGCCGAGGTAGGGCAGGACGGCGGTCACCGTCCGCGCCGAGGCATCCTTCAGGGCGCCGATGAAAAACAGCAGACGGCACAGCTTGTCGTTGACGCTTTTTCCAGGCTCGCTGTACAGCGACTGGATCACGAACACATCGCAGCCGCGCACGCTTTCCAGCGGGCGCGTCTTGTGCTCGCCGTCTTCAAAATCCCGTTCCTCGTGCGGAGTCAGCGGTATGCCGAGCGCGGCGCCGATGCTTGCCCCGAGCGCCCGGGTCTCGCTCAGCGCAAACAGTCGCATCGCGTCGAGATTCATAGGCCGGCCAGATAATGCAGGAACCAGTCGCGCGTGAGCCGCGCGACCTGTTCCAGTTTGCCCGCTTCCTCGAACAGATGCGTGGCGCCGGGAACGATCTCCAGGCGATGTTCAACCGTCAGTTGCCCGGCCGCCTGTTGATTAAGATCGATGACCACAGTATCTTCACCGCCCACGATCAACAGCACGGGCGCCTTAACCTGTGCCAGATGGCGTGCAGCCAGATCCGGCCGGCCGCCGCGCGAAACCATGGCGGCCACCTTGTCGGCGCGCTCAGCGGCGGCGCCCAGTGCCGCGGCCGCGCCGGTGCTGGCCCCGAACAGCCCGATGGGAAACCCGGCTGTCGTCGCATTCCGGCCGGCCCAGTCGATCACGCCAATCAGCCGCTCGGTCAGTAGGTCGATATCGAAGCGAAACTCGCGCGTGCGCAGATCGATGTCTTCCTCGGCCGGGGTCAAGAGATCGAAAAGCAGCGTGGCAAGATCGGCCTCGTTCAAGAATTCTGCCACGAAGCGATTGCGCTGGCTGAACCGGCTGCTGCCGCTGCCATGGGCGAAGATCACCAGGCCCTTCGCATGTTCGGGAACAGTCAGGTAGCCGTCAAGGGAGAGGTCTGCAAATGCCATGTTGATATCGACGGAGAGTGAGGAAGCGGGATGAGTCATGGTTGCTCCATTGGGTTGGGATCGGATTCCATCGCCCAGGCGCGCGCGAGGAACGCTTTGACATCCTCATCGCTGGTCTGGGAAAAATCCTCGTACCAGCGGCCGACGGCCAAAAATGGCTCGGGCGTGGCCAGGCAGACCACCTCATCGGCTTGCTCTTTCAGAATCTCCACCGTATCAGGCGGGGCCACGGGAATGGCGACCACGATAGAGGCTGGTTTGCGTTGCTTCAGGGCGGCGACGGCGGCACGCATGCTGGCCCCGGTGGCCAAGCCATCATCGACCAGAATCAGGCAGCGATCTTCGATGGCGGGAGCGGGATGATCGCCCCGATAGGCCCGTTCGCGCCGCTCCAGTTCCTGCTGCTCTTCTCTGGCGACGGCTTCGATGAGCTCTTGACTGATATTAAACGCCGCCACCAAATCGGAATTGAGCACGCACACGCCGCCGCTGGCGATGGCGCCCATGGCCAGTTCCTCGTTTCCGGGCGTTCCCAGTTTGCGCACCAGCATGATATCCAGCGGCGCGTTGATTGCCTGGGCGACCTCGAAGCCTACCGGAACGCCGCCACGGGGCAGGGCGAGAATTGTCACGTCCGGTCGTTTGGCATACTTATGCAACGCTTGCCCCAGCAAGCGCCCGGCTTGGATTCGATCTTCAAATCGCAGTTTCAAGGCGGTGTCCTGATGTCTACGTAGCGTAAGATTATTCTTATGACCGCCATGCCTTATGGATCTATCCCGACACCCGCGAAACTTATCGGCGCGCTTTTGAACTAATGTTTAACGCTTTTACTGGAGTGACGGGCAATGACGCATCAACCAACCCCTATCGCCGGCGATGAATGATCAGCGGCCAAAGCCGAGAACGCGAAGGGAGTTCCTGAGACTGGCCGGATTCACGGCGCTTGCTTTGGGCGCGATTGAAACGCGTTCGGCGACGGACAGGAAAGCAACGGGATTCGATCAAGGCCTTGAATCATCCGGGACGGGTTCCCGCGCCAACCAAACGATCACACTGTTTCTGTGCGGTGACGTGATGACCGGCCGGGGCATCGACCAGGTACTGCCTCATCCTTCCGTCCCGCGGATTCATGAGTTTTACATGAATTCGGCCCGAGGCTATGTGCAGATCGCCGAGGAAGCCAACGGCCCGATTCCGAAACCGGTCGGTTTCGACTATATCTGGGGGGATGCGCTTGAATCGCTCCGGCGCGTCGCCCCGGATGCCCGCATCATCAACCTTGAAACGGCGGTGACGACCAGTTCCGAATTCTGGCCGGGGAAGGGCATTCATTACCGGATGCACCCGGAAAACATGCCCTGCATTACGGCAGCGGATATCGACTGTTGCGTGCTGGCCAACAATCATGTCCTGGACTGGGGACATGCCGGCTTGAAGGAGACGTTGACCACGCTGGCCGACGCCAGTCTCAAGGTGGCGGGAGCGGGCCGGAACCAGCAGGAAGCCCAGGCGCCGGCGATTATTGACCTGGCAGGGAAAGGCCGCGTGCTGGTGTTCGGTTTCGGCGATGACAGCAGCGGCATTCCCTGGGAGTGGGGCGCCCGCAGCGACAGTCCGGGCGTGAATCTGCTGCCGGATTTATCCGAGCACACGGTGAGCCGTATCGCCGAGCGGATCTCGGGTCTCAAGCGGAAAGGCGATTGTGTGGTGGCCTCGATACACTGGGGCGGCAACTGGGGCTACAAGATATTGCATGCGCACCGGGAATTCGCGCATCGGCTGATAGATCTGGCCCATGTGGACGTGGTGCACGGCCATTCATCGCATCATCCCAAGGGCATCGAGGTCTATCAGGGCAAACCGATCATCTACGGCTGCGGCGACTTTCTGAATGATTATGAGGGCATCTCGGGCTATGAGGAATTCCGGGGCGATCTCTCTTTGATGTACTTTGTCACTCTGGATCCGGCGACAGGCGAGTTGGCCGACTTGATGATGTTGCCCATGCAAATCAAACGCTTCCGGTTGAATCACGCATCGCCCAAAGATGCGCTATGGCTGCAGCAGGTAGTGGACAGGGAAAGCCGGCTGCTGGGCGCGAGGGTCGAGCTGGTCGATAGCGACCGCCGTCTGGCCTTGTCGGTCAGGCACTGAGCACGCAGCGGTTGACAGTTAAACGCTGCAAACTTTAAAGTAATTTTGAAACAGCGGGTTGATTGACGCGTCTAAATGGTGCAAAAAGCTGAACGCTTAAAACAACCTGTTATCAATTCCATAACTTAATTAATAAGTGAAATCAATATGTCATCAGCATGGGCAGGCGGAACCGACGCCATCATTGAGCGCATGGATCAAATGACCACGCTCTTTATCGAAGAAACGCGAAAGTCGATCTATACCGGCGAGTCGGCTGTCGAATGTGAAGAATGCGGTGAGCCGATACCGGAAAGCCGCCGCAAGGCTATTGCCTGCAAGTATTGTCTGGCCTGCCAGACGGCACTGGAAAAAAATGCCAGGTAGCGCCGGGCGCATTCAGTTAATCACTGATGTTACGCAGTAAGTTGAATTCAGATCGGTTTAGCAAGGTGTCGCTAGCGCGACGATTATTTGAATCGGGTTTATCGCACCCGAAGGCGAGTTACTTTCTTTTGCGCGGCCAAAAGAAAGTAACCAAAGAAAAGGCCGCCCGTTGCCGCTTTTCCCTTGCGCTCCTCGCTTTCGACGAGGGTTGCCAAAAGGGACTTCCTGTCCCTTTGGCAACGCGCTGCATCCATGCAGCGCCCCTTCGGGCTGCTCACTCGGCACATCCCTGTGCCTCGCCCTTTGGGTGCGATGCATGCAAATCGGCTATCCTGCCGATTTGTCTCGCCGAAAGCTGCGGTGCTCGGCGCGGC
>NZ_JQKS01000015.1:0-139630 GCF_000746145.1 Methylobacter sp. BBA5.1 | reverse complement strand
AAACGGAAGTTGAAGCCGGTGGCGAGCGTGCGGCGGGTGATCATATGCTGGCGGTAGGCGTAGGTCTCGCCCTGGTCCAGTTGATTCAGCGCGGCCACCAGATCGCCGTGTTCGTCATACTGGTAGCGCACGAACGGCGTGGCGGCCAATTCCCAACCCTGCTCGCCCAAGGTGGCCGGGCCGATGGCGACGATGTGCCGGCCGTCGCGCTGGATGTGCAGGGTTTTGCCCCAGCTGGCCTTCAGGGCCTGGACCTGGCCGTGCGGGTCGTAGACCGGCTCGATGGACTGGCCGGCGGCGTTCTGCCAGCGCTGCAGGCGGCAGCGGCCGTGCTCGCCCTGGAAGAGGCGGTCCGGCTGGCCGGCGCTGACCAGGCGAAAATGGCCGGCTTCCCGGTATAGGCGCAGCTGCTCCGGCAGGTTCAGGCTGTCGTCGCCGGGTTCGGGCAGCGGCAGTTCGATGGTGCGGCCTTCGCGGTCGTGGAAGGCGACGGCCGTGTCCGAGACGTCCAGCCACTCGTCCAGCGGCGTCAGCCAGCCGTGGCCCAGCTGCAGGTCGGCGGCAGACTGGCCGCTGCGGTAGAAGCGCGTCCAGGGCAGGCTCAGCGGCCCGTCCCAGGTGAAGTCGGTCAGTGCCAGCAGTTCCTCGCCGGTGGCCATGCTGATCGGACAGCCGCTGGTGCAGGTGTCGGCGGCCTTCAGGGTGGGTTGGCCGGCGGCGGAGCGGCCGGTCTTGACAGACGTCTTTGGCGCGGCCGGGCTGTCCGGCGGCTCCAGCGGGCAGCGCACGATGCTGACGGGCGCCTGATGGGGCAAGGCGGCGCCGGCTTGAACGGCCTGGGCCGCGCGTTGTTCGGCGCTGGCCAGATCCTCGACCTTGTCCAGCTTGCCGGTTCTGGCGAACAGTTCGCCCGCCTTGCCCAGCTTGCCGATCTGGCTGGCCGGGACGGCGCCGGTCAGCACGTACGAGGCCGTTTGCGCGTCAAACTCGGCCAGGCGGCCTTCCGCGGCGGCCTGGGCTCTCGCCGTTTTGTAACTATCCCAGGCGGAGGCGGCACCGTCTTTGATCTCGTTGAGGGTGCCGGTGGGATCATCGATGGCGTGGCCGATCGCATCGCCGGCCTGTTGGGCGATCTCCTGGGCGGTTTCAAAGGCTTGCTCCCGGTAGGCCGGATCGGTCGCCAGGTGATAGCCGGCCTTGCCCAGATCCATGGCGCCATCGACGCCTTCCTTGGCGCGCTCCAGGAGATTCCTGGCAAGCTGTTTTCTGAATTTTGTGGGATAACCAAACGCTTCTTCCTGCATTGCAATCTCCTATAACCAAATGCCGGCATCCAGCGCCAGCCGCACTCTCAGCAAGGCGGTTTGGGCTTCCACTGTCAAGGCCGGTGTCAACAGTCCCTTGGCCCAAGGGGCTTGGTGTTCGAACTGCTCGCCGTAGTGCAGTCCGCAGGCGGCGAATACGAATTGTGCATCTTCGCTCAGAAAACCCCGGGTTTCGGCGCGTTTGAGCGCGCGCGGCAGCAGCGCCTCCTCCTCCAAAAGGGCGGCGCTGTCCGGCAAGGCGTTGGCCAGGGCCAGGGCGATGCGGGCGGGGCGGTCCAGGCCGAAGCTGTCCTGGCTGAGAAACCAGCCTATCGTGCCGGCTGCGCGGCTGGCTTCCGTCCAAACGCCCGGGGGCAGCCGCTCGGTCAGGGCCGCGAGACGGCCTTCGACCGGCAGGGCGGTATTGACCAGCAGCGCATGGATGGCCGGGTGCCGGTCAAAGTCCGGCGCGACGGCCGCCATCAGGTAGACGAACGATCCCAGGCTGGCTTGCCAGGTGAGGCCGTAACAGCGCGCCCGCGCCAGGCCGAAGCCGATCAGGCGCGTCAGCGTGATTGGCGACAGCCGGGCATAGGCCGGATAGGTCTGCTGGATATGCCGGCACAGGGTGGTGCGGAATCGCTGTTCCTGGTGCTGGTCGAGCAGGCTGAGCTGATGGGGTTGGATCGTCAGCATGCGGGAGCGGTCGGGGCTAATGGCTTATTGAGCGGGGCGTTTGGGGAGGTCCGAGAGGTGTTGTCCATCACGTGTTGTCCATAAGGTTCGGGGCGGTAGCGCTTTTTAGTCTAGCTCAAATTTGGCAATTTAAAAAGGGTAATTGCCTAAATGCATCTATCGCAAATGATTCAACAAGCATGACGCAGCCGGCTACCGGTTGTCTATTCTGTTGTCAAAACTGAAAAATGCGGGACTGCTTGAATATGACCCTCTAGCTCCAGGAATCTTGTACGATAATTAAAGTCTAGCGCTATGAGGAAGGTAAATATGATCAGATTGATTTATGCAAGCACGGCGTTAAAGGACTGGAGTGCCGAAGACCTGTTAGGGCTTTTGAAAACCTGTCGTACCAATAACAGTGCCCGGGATATCACCGGAGTGCTTATTTATTTACGCAGGACTTTTTTTCAGATCCTGGAAGGCGAGGATGAAACTGTCAACGATGTTTTTGAAAAAATCCGGAATGATAAACGCCATAAAGACGTTACCCTGCTGGAAAAAAGAACCATTGATGAACGGGAGTTTCCTTACTGGAGCATGGGGTTCGAAAAGCTGGACGACTTCGATTTGACCAGTATCAAGGGCTTCAGCCACATTCTCGACAAGGATTTTACCCCGGAGGGCATCGCTTTAAACAAGGGCATTATCAGCCCGTTAATCCATCTTTTGCGCGGCAAACTGATCCGGCATGTGAGTGAGGCAAAGCACGAAGAATTGCCCATGGATCATGAGGATCCGGTCATTCAATTATTGCACCGCACGATTCGCTCAGGGGTCAAGTTTCTGGCGTTATTGATGGTTTTTGTGATTCTGCTCGGTATTGTCGATGTCATTTATGTAATTTACGAGAAAATGATATCGCCGCCTTTTTTGCTGATGACCATCGATGACATCCTGGATACTTTCGGCGCCTTCCTGGCCGTGTTGATCGCCATTGAAATTTTTCTGAATATTACCTTGTATATCCGCAGCGATGTGATTCCCGTCAAGCTGGTGGTGGCAACCGCTTTGATGGCGATTTCGCGAAAAGTCATTGTTTTCGATTATAAACACCTGTCCAGCGAGTATGTCAGCGCGTCGGCCCTGGTTGTCGTCGCATTGGGCGTCACTTACTGGCTGATTCAAAAAAAGGAATAGACCCGGAGGCAAGGGAAAATCAGTGCTTCCGGACGAAATCAAGGCATGCTCGGTCGTTTTAGCAACGGCAAAAAATTCAATTTCCATGCCAAAAACAGGTAAGATGAAAAAGGAATGCGAAAAACCTATCAACCTTTAGCTGAACGGAATGGTTATGACAGGCAAAACAGATCCTCTTTATCTACTTTTGATCAGTGTTCACGGCCTGATTCGAGGTCATGATCTAGAACTCGGCCGCGATGCCGACACGGGCGGACAAACCAAATATGTCGTCGACCTGGCCCGTGCCCTGGCGCTTCGGGAAGATGTCGAGCGTGTCGACCTGGTAACCCGGCAAATTATCGATCCCAATCTCAGCGCCGATTACGGCGGACCGTCTGAGACGCTTCAGGGCAAGGCTAATATCATCCGGATTGCCGCCGGTCCGGACGGATATTTCCGAAAAGAGGAACTCTGGGATTATCTGGATATCTTCGCCGACAATCTGCTGCAATGGCTGCATCAACAGCCGCGCATGCCCGATGTGCTGCACAGCCATTACGCCGATGCCGGCTATGTGGCCATACGCATTGCCCACCTGACCGGTATCCCGTTGATTCATACCGGCCATTCGCTGGGGCGCGACAAGCGCGGCAGGCTGCTGGCCATGGGGTTGCACGGCGACATGATCGAGCAGCGTTACCATCTGTCCCGCCGGATCAATGCCGAGGAAGATATTCTGGCCAATGCGGAGCTGGTCATTACCAGCACGCACAACGAAATCGCCGAACAATACGAGCTTTACGATTATTACCACCCTGAGCGTATGGTGGTCATTCCGCCCGGCACCGATCTGGACCAGTTCCACCCGCCGAACGGCTCGGAGGAAAACACGGCGTTTAACGATAGTCTGGCGCGCTTTTTAAACAAACCCGAAAATCCCATGATTCTGGCGCTCTCGCGCCCCGACGTGCGCAAAAACATCACTACTCTGATCGAAGCGTACGGCGAATGCCCGGCCTTGCAGCAGCTGGCCAATCTGGTCATTGTGGCCGGGAACCGTGATGATATCCGTGAAATGGACGAGGGTGCCCAGTCCGTGTTGACGGACATTTTACTCCTGATCGATTATTACGATCTCTATGGGCGTATCGCCATCCCCAAACATCACAGCCAGGAAGAAGTGCCGGCTATCTACCGTCTGGCGGCTTCGTCAAAAGGCGTATTCGTCAACCCGGCATTGACCGAGCCGTTCGGCCTGACCCTGCTGGAAGCGGCCGCCTGCGGCCTGCCGTTAGTCGCGACTGAAAACGGCGGCCCGGTCGATATTATCGGCAATTGCCATAATGGCCTGCTCATCGATCCGCTCGATAAGCAGGCGCTGGCCGAAGCGCTGATGACGATCATCAGCGATCGGCAGCAGTGGCAGACCTTTTCCGAAAACGGCCTGGCCAATGTGCGCCAATATTATTCCTGGCAGGCCCATGCCGAGAATTACCTGAATGCCATCAAGCCGTTGCTCGGCCAGCAGATGCCGCTGCCCAAAATCTCCCGGCCGCGTATTTCCCTGCGTTACCAGGATCGGGCCATCTTCAGTGATATCGACCAGAGCCTGCTCGGAAATCCGGAAGGCTTGCAGGAGTTCGCCCGCTATATCCGCGACAAGCGCCGGCACTTCTTTTTCGGCATTGCGACCGGGCGCCGGCTCGATTCGGCCCTGGCGGTGCTGAAGAAACACCGTATTCCGACGCCGGACGTATTGATTACCAGTCTCGGCACGGAGATTTATTACACGCCGCATATCACCGCCGACACGGCCTGGGCCCGGCATATCGATCATTACTGGAATCCGGGCGCCATTCGCAGGATTGTGGGCGAAATACCCGGGCTGATCCTGCAGCCGAAGAGCGAACAAAGCCGTTACAAGATTTCATTCCAATACAATTCCGACATCGCGCCGCCCCCGGATGAGATCAATGCACGGCTGCGTCATGAGGAACAAGTCGTCAACGCCCAGCTATCTTTCGGACAATATTTCGATATCGTGCCGGTGCGCGCTTCCAAGGGCCTGGCTTTGCGCTATTTCGCCCAGCAATGGAATATTCCGCTGGGCAAGATACTGGTCGCCGGTGGCTCAGGCGCCGACGAGGACATGATGCGCGGCAACACGCTGGCCGTGGTCGTGGCCAACCGGCATCGCGAGGAACTGTCGCAGCTCGATGAACTGGAACGGATCTATTTTGCACAACAACCTCATGCCTTGGGCATTATCGAAGCGATAGAACACTATGACTTCTTCAACAACAATGACTGAACGACTGTTAATCTGTACCGATCTGGACCGCACCCTGCTGCCGAATGGCAGCGCGCCGGAATCGGCCTCGGCCAGAGCGCTGTTCAAGGTCCTGGCTGAGCGCGCGGAAGTCGTGCTGGCCTATGTCTCGGGCCGGCACAAGGCCCTGGTCGAGCAGGCGATGGCCGACTACCGGCTGCCGCGGCCCGATTTCGTCATCGGCGATGTCGGCACCAGCATTTATGCGATAACCGCAGATGGCTGGCGCGAATGGCCGCAATGGGCGGAAGCCATCGCGCCCGATTGGGCCGGCCGGGAGCACGATGACATGCGGCGGTTGTTTGCGCCTTTGGCCGGCTTGACATTGCAGGAAAGCGCCAAGCAAAACCGCTTCAAGCTCAGTTACTATGTGCCGATCGAGATCGATTTACCCCGGTTACTGGCGGCCATGCGCGACCTGCTGGCGCAACAGGCCATTAGGGCCGATCTGATTTACAGCGTCGACGAGGCCGCGAACATCGGATTGCTGGATGTGTTGCCGGCCAGCGCCACCAAATTCCATGCCATCGAATTTCTGATGCGGGAACTGGGATTCGGCATCGAAAATACCGTTTTTGCCGGCGACAGCGGCAACGACCTGCCGGTGTTGACCAGCCCCATCCGCTCGGTGCTGGTGGCCAACGCCAGCGATGAAGTGCGCAAGCAAGCGCGGGAACTGGCCAGGCAACACTCGACAGACAGCGCGCTTTATCTGGCAAAAGGCGGTTTTATGGGCATGAACGGCAATTACAGCGCCGGTATTTTAGAAGGTGTCGCGCATTATTTGCCGCATACGGAACAATGGATGAAAACTGATGACTAACAAACCTATTAACCTGTTCGGCGAAGTGCTGTTCGACCATTTTCCCGACGGCAGCTGTGTACTGGGTGGCGCACCGTTCAACGTCGCCTGGCATCTGCAGGCTTTTGCCCAGGCGCCGCGGTTTATCAGCCGGGTCGGCAAGGATCCGCTGGGCGATGCGATCGCAACGGCCATGCAGGACTGGGGCATGGATTTGTCGGGCCTGCAACGCGACAGCAAACACCCTACCGGGTCGGTGCAGGTCATGATTGACGACGGTGAACCCCGTTATGCGATCCTGCCGGCCCAAGCCTATGACTTCATTGCCGCCGATGAACTCGATACCGAACACTTTGGCGGCCTGCTATACCACGGCACGCTGGCGGTACGGCACGAAGTCTCCAGACAGGCGCTGGCGGCCTTGAAAGCCAGGCATCGCGGCAAGGTATTTCTGGATGTCAATCTGCGCGCGCCATGGTGGGACAAGGCCGAGGTGCTACGGCTGCTTGACGATGCCGACTGGGTCAAGCTCAATCATCACGAGCTGGCGGCGCTGCAAGCGGTTTCGGGCGATATTAAAATCTATATGCGCGCGTTTCAGTCGGCTCATGGCCTGGAGGGGCTGATCGTGACTTGCGGGGAGCAGGGGGCGCTGGCGATTGATGCGGCGGGAAACCAGGTCGATGTGGTGCCGTCACCGGCCTTACAGGTCGTCGATACGGTCGGTGCCGGCGATGCCTTTGCGGCGGTTTTGCTGCTCGGGATTAACCGGGGCTGGAACTTGCGGCTGACGATGGAACGTGCGCAGAGTTTTGCTTCGGCATTGGTCGGCCGGCGCGGCGCTACGGTTCAGGATAATAATTTCTACCAGCCATTTATCGATGCCTGGGCGTTAACCTAATTCATTTAAAGAGAGAAGCATGTACGAACAGATTTCCCATTCATTACTGAATGAAATTCTTAGTGAACTGGAGCCGAATATTCACGAGCGACGACAGGAACTGCAGCATTTTTATACGCGCCTGGGTGCCAATTTCTACGCCATCCATAATCTTTTCGAGCTTCTCTACGGCCAACGGGATGATTTTAAATACCAGATGACGCGCCTGGTTGAGACGTTGGTGAAGAAATACATGAATCGTTCAAGAAAGCTGAAGGAGCTTGACCTTGCCCGGGAAAAGGATCACAACTGGTTTTTAAGCCAGCAATGGGTCGGCATGGCGCTTTACAGCGCCGGCTTCGCCGGCAATTTACATAATCTGGCCGAGAAGACGGCTTATTTCCAGGAGCTGGGCGTCAATCTCGTGCATATCATGCCGATCCTGAAGTGTCCGGTCGGTAAAAGCGACGGCGGCTATGCGGTCAGCAATTTCCGTGAAATCGACGATCGGGTCGGCTCGCTGTCCGATCTGCAGCTGATCGCCGACGAATTCAGCAAGCGTGACATTCTGCTGGTGCTGGACGTGGTCCTTAACCACACTTCCGAAGAACACGAATGGGCGCAGAAGGCCATGGCCGGCGACAAAAAATATCAGGATTACTACTACATTTTTGACAACCGCGAAATTCCCGACATGTTCGAGCAGAGCATGCCGGAGGTTTTTCCGGAATCCAGTCCGGGCAATTTCACCTGGAACGAGGCCATGCAAAAATGGGTCATGACGGTCTTTCACGATTACCAATGGGATCTGAACTACAGCAATCCTGCCGTCTTTATCGAGATGCTTGATGTCATTTTATTCTGGATCAACCAGGGCGCCGATGTCATACGGCTTGATGCGGTGGCCTTTTTGTGGAAGAAAATGGGCACCACTTGCCAGAATGAACGCGAAGCCCATCTGCTGCTGCAATTGATGAAGGACTGCTGTCAGGTCGCGGCGCCGGGCACGCTGTTTATCGCAGAAGCCATCGTCGCGCCGGTGGAAATCATCAAGTATTTCGGCGAAGACGCCATCATCGCCAAGGAATGCGAGATCGCCTATAACGCCACATTGATGGCGCTGCTATGGGATGCGGTCGCCACCCAGAACGTCAAATTGCTGCATCAGGGCCTGAAAAGTCTGCCAGACAAGCTCGAGCGCGCAACCTGGTTGAACTATGTGCGCTGCCATGACGATATCGGCTTGGGATTTGATGATGCGGATATTGTCGCAGCCGGCTATGAGCCTTTCGCGCATCGGCGGTTTTTAATCGAATTTTATACCGGCAATTATCCAAGCTCTTTCGCCAGCGGCGCTCCGTTCATGCGCAATGGCAAAACCGGCGATGCGCGCATTTCAGGCTCACTGGCTTCGCTGGCCGGACTTGAAAAAGCAACCCGGACCGGCAATGAACAGGAAATCGCGGCCGCGATCGATAAAATCCTGCTGCTGCATAACCTGATCCTGTCCTTCGGCGGCATTCCGTTGCTGTATTATGGCGATGAGATCGCGACATTCAATGATTACAGTTATCTCAATGACCCCGAGAAATCAGGCGACAGCCGCTGGATACACCGGCCCAAAATCGACTGGGAGCGCGCGGAGCTGCGCAAGAAGCAGGGCACGATAGAATACACGCTGTTCACGGCGTTAAAGAAAATGATCTCGATACGCAAGGAAACCGCCGCCTTTGCCGATTTCAACAATCGCTATCTGGTCGATACGGACAACGAACACCTGTTCGGTTTCATTCGTTTCGACCACCACCGCCCGTCGGAACGCATTCTGGTGCTGAGCAATTTCAGCACCGAACCGCAGTTTCTTGATCTGCAAACCCTGGCTCACACGGGCTTCGGCTCGTCCGGCCAGTTGACCGATTTATACTCAGGCAAACGGCCGACCATAGAGGATGACAAGCTGATTCTGCAGCCGTTCCAGTTTTACTGGTTGAATGAATATTGAGGGATCGGCAATAAGATAAGGCGGAGGCGAATCGGTATCGGTTCCCATGGAGGGGCATGGGAGCCAGGGACTCGGTCTATGCAGGCAGGTGTTCCATATTAATATAGAGTTGTACCCAGCTCAGTCTCCGTATGGGTTCCCACGGAGGAGAGGCTGTGAAAGAATTAGTGAAAAACGTCATAAAAAGCCTTATTCACCACGAAGATCACGAAGGACACGAAGAAAAAATTAAGTTAATCAATAGCTTAAAACTTCGTGCTCTTCGTGTCCTTCGTGGTTAAATCCTTTAAATTGAATACTTTCACAGTCTCAGGACCGTGGGAACCAGGGCAAGCGCTACTCTCTCCTCGTTCCCATGCTCCTGCTAGTGATACATGCGTTCGAAATCCGCGACATTGAATCCGTCCATGCGCTTGTTGCCGACCAGAATAACCGGGACTCCGTGACCGCCAAGCCGGTCATACATCTGCTTGGCGCGTTGGTCTTTTTCAATATCGTATTCCGTAAAGGCGATGCCATTGTCTCGAAAATAATTACGCGCTTTTTTGCAGTAAGGGCACCAGCTCGTGGCATACATGATGACGTCCTCGGTTGTTTCATCGGCGGCGGGTTCATTAGCTGATGGAGTGATAGATCCGGCGCGTTTGACAGTGATCGACACTTCCTCAACATCGTGACTTCTGCTCGGGGCGTCACTGAAATGCGTTTTTCCCGAAGCATCCGTCCATTTATAAACTTGAGCGGAAGTGGTGTTTGCAAGAAAAATCAAAATCAATAACAGCGGTTGCTTAAAAAAAGGGCTCTTGCTTTGCATAAATTATTAGTCAAATGAATGGAAACGGGCTGACGGATAACCGCTCAGGTTAATCCTTGTTAAAAAAGCTGAGTATTTTTAGGATTAAATTACTTGGCTTGGTCGGCGTTTTTTCCCATTGAGCCAATGCAACGCTGATATTGTCGCAATGCCGCCCTCCATGCTGCAAAGCCATGTTCACGAGTTGCTCAGGGCCGTCCTGATCCACTGGATGCGCCTGAAGAATGGCCGGGATCTGATCTTTTGCAATGGCGGGCCAGAGGCCATCGCTGCAGAGCAGAAACATGTCGCCAGGTTCCAGGGTGTCGGCATGAATATCGGGGGCCTGTTTTTTAATGCCGCCCAGGCGTTTATAGAGCTGATTTTGTAAAGATCTGGCTTCCAGGCTATTTTCCTTTATGGCGTCCTGATCGATCATCAATTGCCGCACTGAATGATCCAGCGTCTGATGGATCAACCGGCCTTGCCGGTAATGATACAGGCGCGAGTCGCCGACATGGGACCAATAGGCCCGAAGCTTGTCGATATATAGCAGGACACAGGTGGTGCCGGGTGCTGAAGAAGCATCCGTCCCAAGCTGGTTAATCCGGTCATGGGAGTGACTGCAGATGTCCTCGAGAAACCGTTCGGGGTCGCGGATTTTGTTGTTTTTGAATGCCTGTTCAGCGGTGTCCACGACAATTTGCGCGGCCTGATCGCCATTGGCAATTCCGCCCATGCCGTCAGCGACAACCAGCAGATGCCTTTTGCCGTTTTTGGCATGGAATAGGCCTATGCGATCCTGTTGCTCGCTTCGCTTACCTATGTTGATTGCTTGTCCGAATTTCCAGGACATCAGTGACGTCTCCTTAATTGTAAAGTTGTCATCCGTTCTTTAATCAAAGATGGATTTGATTTTTCCGAACAGGCGCCCGGGGGCGTCCTTGAAGGCATTGGTTTTTTTTCTGAGCGCTAATAATCGGGATGACGTCGGATTAATAGCCAGACCTTTATTAATATTTGTTCTGGCCGAACTGTAATCAAAACGGTTCAGATTGGACTCAGCCAGATCCGCATAGGCATTCGCGACTTTAAAGCGGCCCTGCTGTGCTTCGGAATTGTTGGGGTCCAGAAGCAGGGCTTCATGAAAATAGAACATGGCGTTATGTCTTGAAGGTGAAGTCAGCCTGAAAGTGCGCAGCGCCTTTTGCGCTTCGGAGAGATAATTCTCTATTTTCCCTTGCATAGCCGCGAACAAGGAGGCGGTGCGTTGTTTTTCCTGGTTTGCGATAGTGTTATCAGGGTCCAGATCAACTACTTGATTGTATACGTCGTATGCCTGTTTCAGCGTTGGCAGGGATAAATCCGGCGTGCCCAGCAGCATTTCCGCTTGCGCCAGCAGCTGTTGAATCCTGCTTTCGTCCAACAAAACGGGAGCCGTCTCGGGTGTGGCGCTTTCATCCGGGGCGGTATCGGCTAAAGCGAGCTCTGGCGAGGCCGGCCTGGTATCAGGATAAGCATAAAAATAGAGCGCGGCCGATAACAGGACAACGCCTGTCAGGCCTGGCCATAGGGCCTTGTACAGGCGTTTGCTTGATAAGGTTGCGGACAGCGGGTTGTCAACCTGTGCCTTGGCTTTTTTCTCAGCAGCGGCAATGAGGTTGCCGAGCTTTCGGGTCAGCGCTTGAGGGGAGGCGGGGTTCCGGCGTTGTTCAAGAAAACTGACCAGCTCGGCGGCGGAGCCAAACCGGTCATTGGCATCCCGGGCAATCATCAAGTCCAATAACGGCTGGTATTTTGCCAGGTTTTTAGGCAGGGGCGGGGCCTCGGTCGTCAAATGCGCGATGATGATTTCAATGGGGGAGTCGCCCAGAAACGGTTTCTGGCCGGTCAGCATTTCGTAAAAAATAATGCCGAGGCTATAAATATCCGTTCTCGAATCGAGGGGCTTCTGCCCGGCATGTTCCGGACTCAGATAATAAGGGCTGCCGATAGCCGAGCCGTCCATCGTCAGTGAGGCATCGGCCTGTAGCTGTTTGGCCACGCCGAAATCCGTCAGGACCGGCGTGCCGTTTTTTCTGAACAGGATGTTTTCAGGCTTGATGTCCCGGTGGATGATGCCTTTCTGGTGTACAACATCGAGACAATGCGCAATCAGTTTGATCAGCCGTATCGCTTCATCCGGCGGCAAACCGGCAGCGATGCGCTGTTTGAGATCCCCGCCATCGATATATTCCATGGCCAGAAAGCATTGGCCATTGACCTCGCCCAGGTCATGAATGGTAATAATGTTGTGGTGATTCAATGAGGCGATGATCCGGCCTTCATTGAAAAACCGCTTGATCTGCGCGGCAGTATCGAATTTTTTCAGAATTTTTAACGCGACGGGACGGTCAAGGGATTTCTGCGTCGCTAAAAAAACAGAAGCCATGCCGCCTTCGCCTAACAGCGTCTGGATCGTGTAACCGGGAACCTGGATAGTCAATGTCGGGTTTTCACTGTTGCATAAAAGGAGTTAACGCCCTTGATTGGCGACTCATCATTTATTGGTGAAGTGAAGCTTTATGCCGCGGATTTCGATGGAGTCGCCGGGCTTGAGTTTTACCCTGCCTTTGATCGGGGTGCCGTTATGGCGGGTTTTTCCACGTTTTTTCGGAACCAGATAATAACCGTCGCTTTGACGAACGATTTTGGCGGCGATTTGAGGCGCAAACCAGCCGCCGGTCTGGAGGTCGCAATCCGGAGATTTGCCGACGCTGAAGCGGGGTTTTGATAATCTGAATGTCCGGCCGGCCATGGCGCCGCTTGAAACTTCAAGGCAAGCGTTATTAGCCTCCTTCTCCTTGAGCAGGGTTTCCAGTTTGGAAACATCGACTTCCACCGTAGCCGACTGATTGCTTTTTTCGATGCTGGCTGTCGAATCCGGCGTTACGACGGCGACCGGCAAATCCACCCCTATGAAGCGCAGCCTGTGCTTGAAAATAATGATTTCATCGCCGAACTTCAATTCTTTCTTCGAGATTCGCTCGCCGTTGACATAAACGCCATTTTTGCTGTCGAGGTCATGAATGGTGTATTGATCGCCGTTCTTGATGATCTCGGCATGATTGCCTGAAACGCCGGCGTTATCGATGACCACGTCATTGTCCTGATGACGGCCGATACGAGTGATGAGGGCGCTCACTTGATGTTTGGATTTGAGTTCGTCGTTAAAATAAATATTCAGGTAGCCCATGGCGGAGGAATTTGTCTTGCACAAAAATAGGAACTTAAAAGTATAGGATAAAAATGATGTTTTGACCTTTGTCCGCCTCCAGACCGGGAATAAAAACAGCCCGTTCAGGTAAAAAATGAAGCAGACGGGACTTGTCGGGCATTCGCAATTTCTGTGACAGGAGGTCGCGAATGTGAACAAACAGGCCAACATATTTACTGATGTTGCCCCGGATATTTCATGAAACCAAAGACGACCCCGCGAATGCGGTCGTTCGTGTCCTTTGTGGTGAAATAGTCAGGTTACTGAAGACGGCAAATTCGAGAAAAGAGCCGGTCAGCCGGTCCCGCGCGCATCGATCAACTCCGCATAGCCTTCTTTATAGCCGGGATAGCGGAACTGGTAGCCCAGCTCTTTCAGGCGCCGGTTACGGCACTGTTTGTTCATGACCGCATCGCCGCCTGTCGCCCCGGCGACAGGCGGCGCGCAATGCAGGCGTTCCGCCAGCCATGAGACGACTTCCCATAGCGGCGCGGGATCATCGTCGCTGGCCAGATAACAGGGTTCCAGTCTGCGGCCCGCCAGTCGTTGATTCAGAAGAAAAGCCAACACGTCCACGCAATCCTGCTGATGGATGCGGTTAGTGAAATAGGGCGGCTCTTTTTGAATGACGGGGGATTGCGCGGCTTTTCTCAGCAGCGATTCGCGGCCCGGACCGTAAATGCCGGAAAAGCGTACGATGACCGAATCGGGGCTTGATGCGATCAGCCGTTGTTCGGCCCCCCGGATCAGCCGGCTCGTGATCGCCCTCGGTTCGGCCGGCGAGTCTTCATCGACCCATTCGCCCCGGGTCTGCGCGTAGACGCCGGTGGACGAGACAAAAAACCAGGGGCACCGGGGCAGCCTCGTCAGCAGGCGGTTCAGGCCGGTCTCGTATACGGCGCGATAGTCCGACTCAGTGCGGCCATCCGGCGTGACGATGAAAAACGCCTGGTCGAAATCCGCATCCAGCGCATCGAGCCCGGCGCCGGTCGCGATGTCGGCAGCTGCAAAACGGATTCGGTGGTCATGGGATGGCGGGCGGCGTTTGAGGCCGGTCACCTGATGGCCTTGATCGGACAGCACATGAGCCAGGCGCATACCCAAATCGCCGCAGCCGACAATCAGTAACTTGGCCATGGCTATAGCTGATTGATCAGCCGCAATTCCTGAGGGTAGGGCGACAGGTAATAGGATTCATCGATATAGGGATCGGGCGTTTTACGGAAGTGGTGCTTCAGCAACGTCAACGGCACAATCAGCGGCAGTTCGCCCTGGCGGTATCGTTCGATGATTTCGCAAAGCTCGGCTTTGTCGTCGGCGCTCAGCTCTTTTTTCAGATAGCCCTGGATATGCTGGAGGACATTGACATGGTTGCTGCGGCTGGCGACTTTCCGGAGCGTCGTCATCAACAGCAGAATATACCGGTCGGCAACCTGTTCGATATTGTCCTGGGCGGCGCCGGCGAGCAACTGGCCCAGTTCGCGGTAATCGCCGTGGCTCATGATGATCAGCTTATGCCGGGCATGAAAACGGGTCAGGCTGCGTGCCGTCAACCCTTCCGCCAGCATCAGTTTCCAGCGGTACAGCACATAGATGCGCTGGATGAAATTCTCGCGCAGGCCGGCGTCGCCCAACCGGCCTTCTTCTTCCACCGGCAGCAGCGGATTATTGCGCATCATGGTTTCGGCATAAATGCCGACGCCGTCCCGTCTGGGGATATTGTCGGCATACACCTTGACCCGCTCCATGCCGCAGCTTGGCGAATCCTTTTTCAGAATATAGCCGCATAAATCGGCATGCTGCGCGGCCAATTGCCCGGCATGGTCGCGCAATCGCTCCGTCACGTCGATTTCGGGGTTTTTAATACCGATGCAGCGTATCTCGCCATTGACCCTGACCAGGTGAATCGTCGGGCGCGGCGTGCCGAGGCCGATCTCGACTTCCGGGCAGAACGGCCGGAAGTCGAAATATTCGCTGAGCGTGCCGGTGATATAGGCATCCCGTTTATGACTGCCGTCATAACGGACGTTGTGACCGAGTAAACAACTGCTGATACCGATGGGAATTTTTTTCATGACATTTATCATTCAAATAGCCTGGACGGGGGAGCGGTGTAAATCGGCAAGGGATTTCGGCAGGCCGGCCTAGCCAATCCGGCTTAGGTCTCCGATTGTCATTGACACCATTGATCTTCGCACGGGACGCCGTCATGGTCGCCGTCCGTTTCCTGATTTGGGCAATTTTGCAAAAAGAAAGTTGCTTCTTCGCAAGAAGTCATTTGCGGGCAACGGTTCCGGCCGTCGCAGGTGAATCCGGAGTTTTTCGATGATGCGCCGGTATCGGCATGACGGTCCGCAGCGGCTATTTGAGATGACGTTTCGCCAGCGGTTTCGTCAGGCAAAGGCAGGGATCTGATGGCATTAAGGCTCGCATCTTCCCGGGGCGCGGTTCTGGCCTTTAATTTCATGGTCCAGTCCGAGTCCTTGTCTATTGAAAACTGTTCTGCGTCCTGGGCGCATTTCGAGGTTGAATAGATCGTTTTGCCGTTGACGACGCATTTATAAGCGGCGTGAACGTTCAGAGTGAATATCGATAAGAGGAGTGTCAGTAATAATTTCATTTTTTTATTGTAATCAGTCGATGAGCAAGAGCCGCCCTCGGCATGGTTTTAAAATGATTAATGGCTGTGAATGCGCTGGATTCAAAAACGCTTTGCATGGGCAATACGGGGCCGGTTGGAACAGGCCGGCCGTATTTTGAGCCTCGCTGACCGGTCAATCCGCCTTGTGGTATTCCACAATCCGCTCAACCTCGCTTTTCGATCCTAAAACCACGGGCACGCGCTGATGCAGTCCCGTCGGTTTGAGGTCGAGTATGCGCTCGCGTCCGGTCGAGCAGGCGCCGCCGGCTTGTTCGATGATAAAACCGACCGGATTGGCCTCGTACATCAGGCGCAATTTGGCCGGTTTGGCGGGATCGCGTAAATCGAATGGATACAGGAATACGCCGCCGCGGGTCAGAATCCGGTAGACCTCGGCAACCAGGGATGCGACCCAACGCATGTTGAAATTTTTACCGCGCGGGCCTTCCTCGCCTTGCAGGCATTCATCGATATAACGCTGCACAGGCGCTTCCCAGTAACGCTGGTTCGACATGTTGATGGCAAATTCGCAGGTCTCGTTCGGAATGGTCATGTTCGGGTGGGTCAGGATGAATTCGCCGATGTCCTGGTCGAGGGTGAAGCCGTTGACGCCGTGCCCGGTGGTCAGCACCATCATCGTCGACGGACCGTAGAGCACGAAGCCGGCGCAAACCTGGTCGCTGCCTTTTTGCAGAAAATCCTCCAGGGTCGGATCGACGCCTTCCCGGCAGCGTAGTATCGAGAAAATGGTGCCGACGGTCAGGTTGACGTCAATGTTGGAAGAGCCGTCCAGCGGATCGAACAGGGCCAGGTATTTGCCTTTGGGATACTGGCCCGGGATTTTGATGATATCGTCGACCTCTTCCGATGCCATGCCGGACAGGTGCCCGGTCCAGTTCAGGGCGTTGATCATGATGTCGTTGGTGATGATGTCCAGTTTCTTCTGGACCTCGCCCTGCACATTCTCGGATTCGGCGCTGCCCAGCACGCCGATCAGGTCGCCCCGGTTGACCAGATGCGATATCTTCTTGCAGGCGGTTACGATATCGTTGAGCAATAAAGTGAAGGTGCCCGATACGCCCGGCAACTCGCGCTGCTGTTCGATGATGAACTGGGTCAGAGTGATACGATTAGCCATGGTTATATCTCCGTTTTAAGCGTTGTGTTTACAGCTTGGCCGGTAGCTCGGCACTGTAATATGATGTGTTCAGCCGGTTGACTAGCCGAAAGTCGAGCCATTCCAGCCCCAGTATTCGGCCGGACAATTGCTGAACTCGATGTAAACACGGTCGGCCGGGATCTGTAAGGCATCGTTCAATAACTGGCAGAGCGATGACGAGATGGCCTTGGCCTGCGCCGACGTCAGGCCGATGCTTTTACACTCGGCATACGCCAGTGTCTGATCGCTGCCCGCGAAAAGCATGGCCTTGCCGCCTTCTATTTGCACCATGACATAGCGCTCCGGTTTGCCGGTCTGTTGCGCCATCAGTTTTGATAATTGATCCAGCAATTGCGGCGCTTGTTGATCAGGGATGGTTTTGTTGGTGTTTAATTTCAGCAAGGGCATGGCTCTGGCTCCGAAAGTGTTTGCGTTATAAATTCTGGACTAAAGTTTATCTTAAAAAGCCGGTTAGTGAATATGATTCGCCAATCCGTCTGGTTTTTATGTCCAATAAATGCGATGCTCTGTTTCATACATACTTAGGTAAACCGATGACTATCAAATCACTTTTTCATGCGGGTTTTATCACGATGACTTTACTTACAGCCAGCCATGCCGGCGCCTCCGGGAAAAAATTGGCCCCTTGTCCGAACAGCCCAAACTGCGTGTCAAGCCAGGCCGCGGATGAGGCGCATTTTATCGAACCGTTTAAAATCGACGGTAAAGCGGACAATGCCTGGGCGGCATTGAAACAGGCGCTTACCAGCCAGAGCCGCACGGTTATTACCGATGAAACCGAGCATACCCTGCACGCGCAGGCGACCAGCCTGGTTTTCCGTTTTGTCGATGATATCGATGTCCTGCTCGATGCCGAGGCCGGGCTGATTCATGTCCGTTCCGCCTCGCGCATCGGCTACAGCGATCTGGGCGTCAACCGCAAGCGGGTAGAGAAGCTGCGGCATGCCTTGCGGGAAGTTGGCGTTATTGAGTGAGACGTCGAGCTGGTAATTTTATGTCCGGCCCAGTGCCTGACGTAATGCCGACGCCAGGTCAGGGTATTGAAACTCGAAACCTTGCGCCAGCAGGCGTTCCGGCATGACGCGCTGACTGCCCAGTACCAGTTCCGACATTTCTCCCAACAAGATTTTTAACAGCCCGGCCGGAACCGGCAGCAGGGCGGGGCGATTCAGGCAGCGCGCCAGGGTTTGCGTAAACTCGAGATTGCTGACCGGATGGGGGGCGGTTGCGTTATAGGCGCCTTGCATGGAGGTGTCGGTGATCATGGTCTGGGCTATCGCAATCCAGTCCTCGCGGTGTATCCAGGACATCCATTGCCGGCCGCTGCCCAGGCGGCCGCCCAATCCCAGGCGGAACGGCAGCAACAGGCGTTTCAGCAGGCCGCCGCCTGCCGCGATAACCAGGCCGGTCCTGATCAGGCAGACCCTGACGCCGAACTGTTCGGCTTTTTGCGCCGCCTGTTCCCAGTCGGCGCAAAGCCGGTGCGAGAAATCCGGGTTCGGCGCCGATTGTTCGGTCAGCACGGTATCGCCCTGATCGCCATAATAGCCGATAGCCGAACCGCTGATCAGCACATCCGGCTTGACCGCCATGCGTTCAATGCCGTCAATAAGCTGTCCGGTCAGATTGATGCGGCTGTCCCTGATCAGCTTCTTTCTGGCCTCGGTCCAGCGCGCGTCAAAGATGGGTTCGCCGGCCAGATTGATGATGACCTGATAGGCGTCTTCGGCTTTAAGCTGCTTCAGATCGCCCAGCGCCGCTACGCCGGGGCCGCAGATCGCGGCCACTTTGTCGGGATTGCGGCTTAAAACGGTGACGGCATGCCCCTGCCGGGTCAAATGTTGCGCCAATGCGCGGCCGATAAAGCCGGTTCCGCCTGTGATCAATACGTTCATGGTCCTGTCCTCATAGTCTTTTCTGTTTTAAACGGGTATGGCTTTTGTTAATAGAGTCAATAAAATCGGATAAATTGCTTGTTTAATCTCTTAAATACACTGCCTGCCGGTGTAATAATATTGTTCACCTATTGTTCATATATGGATTGACAAAAAGTTGGGCAGGTCGGTAATTTATTAAGTTTCGACTTTATGAGGCTCATTTTTTATTCAGGATTGGGGCCGAGTGAGGATTTTTTATTGTGAACAAGGGTCGAATTTTCAGGGCACGTCAAACGCCCGATTGATTGGTTCGTCTTGTTTATTATGTTCTTGGTTTTAAAGAACTTTAGGAACGGGAATGAAATAAGACCCGCAATTGAGGCAGGATTTCTGTTCATATTCAAGGCGCGCAAACAGGCGCATAGCAAGCTATGTAACTGTTTGCGCAACGCCGAAGAGGGACAGAAAGACAAGTCAGTTGCGGGAGTTATAAAATTCACGTTCCTTAAACAATCCTCCTCGATAAACCCTCCTTGGTTTCCTTTAAGGAGGGTATTTTTTTACTCTATGAATGGCGAAGCAGATGAGTAATGGTATTCCATCAAAAATATTTCAAGGCGTTAAATTTCTCCTGACGGCTAATTTTTATCTTTCCGTGATTGTGCTAATGATGGGGAGTATTTCATCACTATCGGGCAGCGATGTAATTTTCGATTTTAGTCCGGATTTTTATAATCCACTGCTTAATAATCTGCGCATCATGATGATTTATATGGCTATTTCCGAAATAGGAATTTGTGTCTACGGTATTTTAAGAAAAAAGTTTCAAGCGATTATTCTGACCGGCTTTTTCCTGGTTTTGATTACCGGATCATTGGAGTTTTATGGACAAATCAACAATATACCGATTGATCCGGATTTTCCGCTGTTTTTTTTATATATCGGTTTATCGCATATCTTGTTCGGCGTGCTGGCGAATATAGAAAAAGCCTTGGCAGCCGGACATGAAGACTAGGTATAACTTTTCAGTTAGGATTAGCGAATATCAGTGGCGGGTTTTAACCTCGCCATTATCCCGTCATCCCGATGCGAAACGTTCTGCCCGGGTTATCGTTTAACCAAAGGCTTGATCGTATTTCGGCAATGTGGATATCAATATGAACGATTCAGGGACAAGGTCGTGCATCGGCCGGACGGGTAAACGCATCGCCGGGATGGTTGCTCTGCTTTTATTGGCCGCATGTACCGAATCCGCTCTATTTGCAGTGAATTCACTGGCCAGAACCGATAACTTTGCCTTAGTCGAAGATATCGCCTATGGCCGGCACCCGATGAACCGGCTCGATATGTATTTGCCCGGTCAGGACCAGGCGCCACGTGCCACGGTGGTCTTTTTCTATGGCGGCTGCTGGGGCGGATGCGAGACCAAGAACAAAGAGCACTATGTCTTCGTCGCCCAGGCCCTGACCTCGCACGGCTATGCCGTGGTGATACCGGATTATCGGCGCTATCCGGAAGTCAAATTCGACCGGATTATTGACGATGCCAGGCGCGCTGTCGAATGGCTCAAGGCGAATGGTACTGAGTACGGCGCGGATTCCGACGCTATTTTTCTGATGGGGCATTCGTCCGGCGCGCATCTGGGCGCCATGTTGACGCTTAACGAGGACTATTTGTCGCCTGAAACCTATCAAAGCCTGAAAGGATTTATCGGCCTGGCGGGTCCTTACGATTTTTTACCCTTTACCGAAGCTTATCAAAAGGCAGTGTTTGGTCCGGAGGAAAAATATCCCGCTTCGCAACCGGTCAATTTTGTCCAGGGCACGGAACCGCCCTTGCTTTTACTGTATGGCAACAATGATGCCACGGTAAAACCGATCAATATCAAAAGCCTGAGCGATAAAGTCAGGGGCGCGGCAGGTTGCGTGGAGACACGCTTATATGATGATCTCGATCATATCGATCTGTTGGCGGCGCTGGCCTTGCCGTTACAGGGCATGGAGCCGGTTTTGCCGGATATTATCGAATTTATCGGTTATTATGCGCAGCCGTACGCATCCTGCAAAACCGTATTAACCCATGGATAGTAAATAGTCATGATTAATTAACTCAGGCTATCCATTTTAAATAGCAAAGTCAGTCGATACTTAAGCCCTATATTAATACCGGCACTATTAATTTTCTCTCGATATCGTATTTAATCAGGCTTGCCTTTATTCAAGCATACGCCTCGCTAAAACTAGGCTCAAATACTCCTGGCATGATAAAATCTGCCGTTTTTTTAATCAGGCCTGATGCCTGATTTTATTAATCCGGCTATTTTCGCTGTACGTTTATACGTTAAGCCTAAATTAAAAAAGCGATGTTAGATTTATTTTGTGCTTGAGAAAATTATCATAATGAAATTGCGTATATTATTTGCCTTATCGATTGCATTATCAGTCATCGGCGGCAAGGCCAATGCCACGACCTATAACTGGCCGGAAAATCCGAACGATACTGTCATTACCGAGTATCCCGATGGCGTGCCTTTAACCCGGGCGGAGCAAGACGAGACCTTGCTGGACGTGGCCAGGCGCTTTCATCTGGGACAAACCGAAATCGTACGCCTGAATCCGGACCTCGATCGCTGGCATGTCAAAAAAGGCGATATTATCCGTATTTCCAACAGGCGTATTCTGCCGGATTCACCACACAAGGGCATTACGCTGAATATCTCCGAATACCGCATGTATTATTATCCGCCGGCAGTAAAGGGCATGCCAAGACAGGTAATGTCTTATGCCCATGGCGTCGGCAGGCAGGACTGGAAAACGCCGTTGGGCGAAACCAAGGTTTCCCGCAAGGTTAAAGATCCCTCATGGTATCCGCCTGAATCGATCCGGCGCGAACACGCGGCCAACGGCGATCCTTTGCCGGCAGTCGTGCCGCCGGGGCCGCACAATCCACTCGGCCAGTTTGCGCTGTATCTGGCGTTGCCCGGCGAATACCGCATACACGGTACCGATATCGATAAAATTTTCGGCATCGGCATGCAGATCACGCACGGTTGTGTACGCACCTATCCCGAGGATATAGAGGAACTGTACAATCAGGTGCCGGTAGGTACGCCGGTTTACATTGTTAAACAGCCGATTAAAGTGGGATGGCTGGAGAACAAACTCTATATTGAGGCGCATCCTGATTTGGAGGGCGAGGAAATGACGCGTGATCAGCGTTTTGATATGGCGCTGGACCTTATCCGGAAAGCCAATGACGGCGAGTTGCCCGAGTTTGATCAGCAAATCCTGAACGACGCGCTTACCCGACTGGTCGGCGACCCGGTAGCCATTTATGAAAGATTGCCGTTCCTGCCGGGAGAGGAGGGTGTAACCGTGCAGCAAGACCTCGGTAATCACCCGGTTATGACCAAGTATTATCGCGGCCCGCAAAATCCGCCTTCCTTTTAACGGTTATCAGTTTGATTATTCGGTGCGTCTTGCCGGCGCACCGAATAGGCCATTTCGAAGGCTGTCGTTCAACACCGATACAAGCCAGTGGTCCATTCCCGAGGACTGCTTTGCGGCATGCCGATATGTAAGCCCTGGTCGTAATTAATCATTTGGTAAACCCTCGACTATGCCGGGGAGACTTTCATAGGTTTTACTCGTTCCCGCGCTCCTGCTTAATGGGCATTACTCCCACGGAAACGGCCTTAACCTGAAGGGATATAGGGTGTTATTTTTAGCCGAATCCGCCTCTATCAGGTGTCTGAATCAGTTGTTCGCGTAACATCAGTTTATAAACAGAATGAAGCATTCCGCTCATCTAAAAATTAACAAAAATAAAATTCACAACATTTATATAGAAATCGCTATCATATCGTTCACTGGTGAGAAGTGAGCGCAAGCCTACCAATCGATATTATTTGATTTTAAGAGGATTTCATGAAGCAGTTGCTGTTATGGATTTGGTTTTCCGTGTTGTTAATGAGTGGTCAGGCAATGGCCGCGGATCAGCCGAAAGTCGTGGATAGACCGGCAACTGCGGATCAGCCGAAAACCGTGGATAAACCGGCAACTGCGGATCAGCCGAAAGCCGTGGATAAACCGGTAAAAACAGATCAGCTGAAAGCTGCGGATAAACCGGCACAAACAGATCAGCCGGGGGTTTCGGATCAGCCGGAAACCGAAGATCAGCCAGCAGCCGAGGACCAGGCGGAAAACACGGATAAGCCGATAGCAGAGCTTCAGCATAAGGAGAATGCGCCCGTTATCCCGTTTAATGAAAGATTGCAATGCGCGGCTTTCAGTCCCTATGTAGGAGAGCTCAGCCCCGATTACGGCGCTCATCCATCCCGGGAATTAATCAATGAGTTGCTCGACAAACTGGTCGAGGAAACGCCCTTCCGATGCATCATGACATACGGCGTGATGAATGGATTGGAGTATGTCTTTGCCGCGGCCGAGGCGCGAAATATCAAAGTCATTGCCATCATCTGGCTGGATGATGATGTGGATGTCAATACGCAATCCATTCACAGCGGTATAGAAGTCGCCCGGGCTTTTCCGCAAACGATCGTAAAACTGAGCTGCGGTTCCGAAGTCAGAACGCGGCACGGCAATGCCTTTGACGGTGAGATCACACGCTGTATCGACAGCCTGCGCCAGGCCGGCGTGACTCAGCCTATCACGACGATAGATACCTGGTGGGAATGGTGCAACCGGTCACGGCCTTGTCGACCCAGCAGTTTCGGCAAAACCGTGGACTGGATAGGCACTAATATTTTTCCCTGGTGGGAAAATAAACATTCAGCCATCTTCCCTTGTACGACAGCGAAAAAAGCGCCCGATTTTCATATTGCGCGGCTTAAGGAACTGCGGAAAACCTATCCCAAAAAAGACGTGATTTTGACCGAATTTGGCTGGCCTAATGGACCGGCAGGCGGCACGGAATACAATATTCATACCCGGCAGCATTGCGGTGTGGCCGGTAAGAAAAATCAGCTGAGCGTCGTCGAGCAGACCTTTAAAAAGCTGGCTAAAAACAACTGGTCGGGCGTGGTTTTTGAAGCATTTTCGGAAAACTGGAAGCCCAGCAATGAAGGCAGTTTCGGCAGCTACTGGGGCATTTGTGAAGGAACGCCGCCTTATGCTTGCGCCAAGGAATTAAAGATCAGTCCTTCAAACGCCAGCCCTTCGAAAAAATAGCGTGGCATCGCCGTGAAGCGCAATATAGCGCCGCACGGCGATGCACTTCTGAATATTACACCATGAAGAGCGCGAAGGTTTTGAAATTCAAATGCCTGCCAATGTTTCCGTAGGAATTCATGACGTGACGGGAGAAAATGGCAACATCTTGATTTACTTCGTGTTTTCTGTGTCCTCTGTGATTAGTTATTAATTGAGGTTAAATTACCGGTCTGAGAGGTCCGATACCCGTTATCGGGAATAATGTCTTTTTTGAGCTTAAAGCGCGGAGTAATTTCAAAAAAATAAAGTCCAATTCGGTATTTAACACAAACGTGTTACAGACACGTTTTTTTATTGTTTCATATCAAGCAACCAACGGGACTTTATCATGCCATCCAACGCCGAACTACAAGCCAGACTAGCCGCCGCCCTGGAAGCTAAAGGCCCGAATTACCAACCTCGCACGCATCATCTGGAAAACGGCAAGCCGGTTTATATCAACCGGCTGATTTTCGAAGACTCTCCCTATCTGTTGCAACATGCCCATAATCCGGTGGACTGGTTTCCCTGGGGCGATGAGGCCTTTGCCAAGGCCCGGCTGGAAAACAGGCCGGTTTTTCTTTCGATCGGCTACGCCACCTGTCACTGGTGCCATGTCATGGAAGAGGAAAGCTTTGAAAGCCTTTATGTTGCCAAAATCCTGAATGACAATTTCATTTCCATTAAGGTGGACAGGGAGCAGTACCCCGATATCGATCAGATCTACATGACGGCCGTCACCTTGATGACAGGTCACGGCGGCTGGCCGATGTCGACCTTCTTAACCCAGCAAGGCAAACCTTTTTTCGGCGGCACTTATTATCCGGCGGAAACGTTTGCCGACCTGTTGCTGCAAATCATGAAAGTCTGGAACAGCCAGCAACAGACGCTGATTGACCAGGCCGAACAATTAGCCGAGGCGGTGGACCGTGTCACGGCCGCGGAGCACCAGCTCAGCACATTGGAATCCTCGGCCATGCAGGCGGCGGTCGATCAGTTGATGGAACGTTACGATGCACAGGATGGCGGCTTTGGCCCGGCGCCGAAATTTCCGAATGAGCCGGTCCTGTTGCTGTTGCTGCATGCCTATGAACGCAGGCCGGAACCGGCGCTGATTGCCGCCTTGAATCACACGCTGTCGGCGATGGCGCAGGGCGGGATTTATGACCAGGTCGGCGGCGGCTTTCACCGGTATGCCACCGACAGTCATTGGCTGGTGCCGCATTTTGAAAAAATGCTCTACAACCAGGCTTATCTCGCCAGGGTCTATGTCAGAGCCCATGATTTAACCGGCCACCCGCTGCATGTCCGCATAGTCAAACAGACGCTCGATTATGTATTGCGCGAAATGACAACCGCCGAAGGCGTGTTTTATTCCGCGACCGATGCCGACAGCGAGGGCCATGAAGGCGCGTTTTTTATCTGGACGCCGGATGAAATCAAGGCTCTGCTGCCGCCTGACGATGCCTGGTTCGTCATTCACACCTTCGGCCTGACGCCGCAGGGCAATTTTGAAGGCAAGAACATTCCGCATTTACAGTGTCCGTGGGAGGAAGTCGCCAGGGAAGAGGGCGTCAGTCTAGAACACTTGTTCCGCCGGCTCGATCCGCTGCTGGAAAAACTCAGGCAACACCGCGCGCAACGCATACCGCCGCTGACCGACAATAAAATCATCGTCGCCTGGAACGCCATGCTGATTACCGCGCTGGCCGAGGCCGGAGACAGACTGTCCGAGCCGCGCTATATCGATGCCGCCAGGCATGCGGCCGGCACGCTCTGGAAGAAACAACGGCCCAGGGACGGCGTGCTATGGCGGGTCAGTCTCGATAACAAAGCATCGATTCCCGCCCGCCAGGACGACTATGTGCATTTTAGCGAAGCGTTACTGGCGCTTTATGACGTGACCGGCGAGCCGATGTTTCTGTTGCAGGCCCAGGCGCTGGCCGACGAAATGCTGGACAAGTTTTTGGACAGTGCTTCCGGGGCCTTGGTCATGGGACGCGAGCGGCTGTTATTCAGGCATCCCAAGGACAGTTACGATGGGGCGCTGCCTTCCGGCAATGCGGTTGCCGTGCGTGTGCTGTCGAGACTGGCCAGACGTACGGGAGAGACGGCCTATGCCGACGATGCGGCAAAAATTGTGCAGGCGTTTGCCGACAATATCAATCGACAGCCTTCGGCGTATGCTTATCTGTTGGCGCAACTCGATGAGATGCGGAATGGCGAGATCGGGCCGCGCCAATACGCCGCGCGCGGGGCTGTTAAAATTGAAGCGAGGCCGGTCGAACAACAGGGCAAAAGCACGGTGGCAATCGATCTGAATATCAGGGACGGCTGGCATATCAATGCCCATCAACCCGCGCGGCAAGCGCTGATCGCTACGGAAGTCAAGCTGTTAAACGATTCGGCATGGACTGTCGATACCGTGACTTATCCCGATCCGGTCCTAAAGACGCTGGCATTCGACAAAGATACCCTGGCGCTTTATCAGGGACAGGTACGGATACGAGCCGAACTGTCGCGTCATGACAGCGAAACCCGCGAGCCGCTTAAGTTGAGCCTGCAGCTTCAGGCCTGCAGCCAGGAAGCCTGCCTGCCGCCGGAAACGGTGGACCTAACGGTCTATTAGCAGTTGTTCAATGTCGTCAATCATGGTTCTGTAGTCGAGATAATCGACGGCGACAGGCGAAATCCTGCCGTTTCTCACCAGGACCAGCGACGGATAAGAGCAAACGCCAAGGCTTCTTGCCGTTTTCATCTCCTGTTGCAACTGTATGTCAATTTCACGGCTACGGTAGTCGCGCTCAAATTGTGTCCGATCCAGGCCCGCCTGAGCCGCGCATGCCAGTAATGTGGTATCGAGCGCCGGATTTTGAGCATATTGATAATAGGCATCCTGAATACAGGCCAGCAGTTTATCCTCAAATTCCACGCCTTGTTTTCTCGCCGCCAATAATGACCGGCAGGCCGGATAGGTCGAGCGGATTGGCGTGTTGTCGCGCCAGAAGTCGAAATTGAATTTGACGCCCGGCACCGTTTGTTCGATGCGCTGCCAGGTTTGTTGTATGCTTTGTTGCAAGGCAGGCGGCATGGGCGTTGTCGAGTCGGCGGCCAGTCCGCCCAGCAGTGTTTGCAAATCTGTTTCCGGCGGCAAGGCCCGCTTCAGGCCGGCCAGGCTGGTTCTGAAAGCGTAACACCAGCTGCACAAAGGATCGTGTATATAATATAAAATTGCGTTCATTTTCATTCCTCTGACAGTTAGGAAACATGCCGGCTTTACATAAAATCTGCACACTCGCCGATCTTGAACCTGGCTTATGCCGGCAATTTAATTATACCGACGCCTCGGGCACCCTGATTGAAGCGCTGCTGGTAAAAACGGCCGGCACGGTCAGGGCCTATCAAAACGCCTGTCCGCATTGGGAGGTGGAGTTGAACTGGCAGCCGCATGAATTTCTGAATCCGGAGCGGACGCATATCAGCTGCGCCATCCATGGCGCCTTGTTCAGACTCGAGGACGGCTTGTGTGTTTTCGGGCCTTGCGTCAGACAGCGATTAAAACCGGTTCCGGTTCGGGTGGTGGACGGGGCGATTTACTTGTCGATATCTTAGGCGGCCGCCCCGCGGCCTTTACTCTTTCACCATCTCGAGCTCTTTCGGGCGAACCAGTTTGCGTATATCGTCAACCACCAGATACAAGGACGGAATCAGGATCAGCGTGATCAACGTGGCGAACAGGATGCCGAAGCCCATGGAAATGGCCATCGGGATCAGCATGCGTGCCTGTCTCGAGGTTTCAAATATCATTGGCATGATGCCGCAAAAAGTGGTCAGCGTGGTCAGGATAATGGCCCGGAACCGTTGAATGGCCGCCGCCTTGATGATTTCGGCCGCTGTTTTGCTGCTGCCTTTTTGCAGGTAAATAGCATGGTCGATCAAGACCAGCGAATCGTTGACGACGACGCCCGACAGGGCCACGATGCCCAATACACTGATAATGCTCAAGTCATAATCCATCAACAAGTGGCCGAAAATGGCGCCGATAACGCCGAAAGGTATGCTGACGATGACGATAAGCGGCAGGACATAGCTTTGCAGCGGTATCGCCAGCAAGGCATAGATGGCCAGTATCGCGAAGACGAAACTTAACTTCAGGCTGCCCATGCTTTCGGCCATATCCGCCTGCTGTCCTTCAAAGCTGTATTGCAAACCCGGATATTGTTCCAGAAGCCGGGGGAGTTCGGTTGCTTTCAGATCGTTTAAAATCTCGCCGGCCTTGCTTCTGGGGGTGACATTGGCTTTGACCTGCACATTCCGGCGGCCATGGTGCCGGTTAATCTCCATATAGGCATGGCCTCTCTCGATATGCACGACTTCGCGCAGGGGAATTTCCTTGCCCGTGCTGGTCCAGATCAGCAGGTTCTCGATATTCCGCTCGGAAATGCGTTCTTCCTTGGGCGGCCTGACCATGACCTTGAGTTCATTACGCCCGCGTTGCTGGCGCAGCACTTCGGCGCCATAGAAGGCGTTGCGCACCTGCCTTGCCACGCTTTGGGCGGTCAGACCCAGACTTTTGCCTTCCGGCAAAATGGTGAAATCCAGCTGCTGCTTGCCCGGACTGAAGCCATTATCGACATCTTTCACGATCGGGTAGGCGCGTAGCGCATCGGCTAACTGGTTGCTGGCTTTCTGGAGCAGTGTGATGTCCTGATGATTCAATTCTATGGTCAGGCTGGAGCCGGAACCGGGCCCGCCGGCATCCGATTCGAACAATAACGAGTCGACCCCGACGATGTCGCCGACCCGCTCGCGCCATTGCAGGTTGAACTGCTCGGTACTGATTATCTTTTCCCGTATTTCCGGCGCGGCCAGATAGGCTCTGATGAGGGCCTTGTGGCTTTCGCCGTCCTTGCCCACTTCTTTAAAAATACCGCGTATCAGTTTATCGCCGTCTTTGATATCAGCAGTCGTCGCGCGTGCGGCGTCGACGATTTTTTGCGCCACCGCCTGGGTTTTTTCAATCGGCGTGCCATACGGCATCATGACCGTGACCCGGGCGAAATCCGCCTCGGTTTTGGGAAACATGGACATGCCCATGCGGCCGCTGAGGGCATAAGACAGTGTCGCGACCAATAATGAAAACGCGGCAATCAGGGTTAAATAACGGTGCCTCAGCAGCAAATCCAGAAACGGTCCGTAGCTTTCCTGCACCCAGTGCTTGAAGGCGCGGCTGAATCGCTGCTGCTGACAGTGAATCCAATACATCACGCCTGATTTTTCGACATCCTTTAAATGGCCGACGTGATTGGGCAGCACAAACAGGCATTCAAACAGCGACAGCAGAAAAACGACGATCACGACCATCGGAATCATGAAAAATATCTTGCCCATCATGCCAGGGATAAAAAACAACGGCATAAAAGTGGCGATATTGGTCAGAATGCTGAACGTGACCGGCGCGGCCAGATCGCGCGCGCCCTGTATGGCAGCCAACAAGGGCGGCATGCCTTGCTGGCGGTAGTGATAGATATTTTCACCGATCACGATGGCATCGTCGACGACAATACCCAAGGCGATGATAAAGGCGAACAGCGAGATCATGTTCAGCGACACGCCCAGCGCCGGCAAGATCAGAAACGAACCGAGAAACGCGGTAGGGATGCCCATCATGACCCAGAACGCCAGGCGCAGCTCCAGGAACAGGGCCAGGACGATAAAGACCAATGCCAGGCCCATGGCGCTGTTGCGCATCAACAGGTCGACCCGTTGGGCGTATTGCTCGGAGGCATCGTAACGGATGTCGGCACTCAGGCCGTCCGGCAGCTGCACATTGGCCCAGTCAATATGGCGCTTGACGGCTTCCGAGACCTGGATCGGAGTTTGCTCGCCGACACTGTAAACCTGCACCATGACCGCCGGTTCGTCATTATAATCGGCGGTGTAATCGGTATCCTCATAGCCGTCGGTGATGGTGGCGATATCGCCGAGCAGCACCTGGCTGCCGTTGGCGGCTGTAATGATGGGGATGTGTGCAAACTGCTGTCCGTAATCCTTGCGCTCTTTCATGCGGATCAGGATCTCCCCGGTGCTGGTCTTGACGCTGCCGCCCGGCAACTCAACGCTGGCGTTCTGGATGCGCTGGGCGATCTCGGCTAAAGACAGACCGTAACGGCGCCGGTTTTCCTGAGGCACATCGATACTGATTTCCAGCGGCCTGACGCCTTCCAGTTCCACCTGGGTAATGCCGGGATCCTGCAGCAATCGGTCGCGGAATTGTTCGGCGACTTCATGCAGGACACGCTCCTGGGCATGGCCATGAATGACCAGCGTCAAAACCTGGCGCTTGCGTGTCATCACGGTGATCTTGGGCTCTTCGGCATCGACCGGAAAGGTGGTGATGCGTTCGACTTCTTTTTGAATTTCCTGGGTCAGGCGTTGCAAATCGGCATCCGCCATGGCCTCGACCGTGACGGTGCCATTGCCTTCGCTGGCGACGGACCGGACCTCATCGATGCCGTCCAGGCCGCTGACGGCGTCTTCGATGGCGAGCAGCATGCCTTTTTCAACTTCTTCAGGGCTGGCGCCCGGGTAGGCGATGCTGATGCTGACGGCATCGATTTCAAATTCGGGATAGACCTCCTGCTTGATTTTGGTTAAGAACATCAGGCCGCCCAGGATAAATGCCAGCATGAGCAGATTGGCCGCTACCGGGTGGCCGGCCATCCAGCTGATCGATCCGGTGTATTCGATTTTTTTTGATTGCATAAGGATTATTGCCTGTCTGAACTGTCCGGTTCTTCGGCGCGGATACGCATGCCCTGTACCGGAGTGGCCAAATCGCTGGTGATGATGCGGGCATTGTCCGGAAGTTGCGCTTTATCGAGATAAATATAGCCTTGCTCGATCCAGACCGGATTGACCATGCGTATGTCCAGGGTCTGCTGATCGGTCATCAACCAAATTTGTCGGCCGTCATGCAAGACGGTTTCGGGCAGGCGGATGACATCGTGCAGCGTTTTGCCCTCGATCTCGACGCGCGCATAAGTGCCCAGCATTAATGGCGGCGCCAGTTTATTGGCGGGCTTCTGGCTCAGCGGGTCATCGACTTCGATGATCACCTTTGCCATGCGCCCCTCCTGCTCGATTTCAGCCTGCAGGCGCTTGACGACGCCAGTCCGGTAAACGTCTTTGCCCCAGCCTTTTTCATACGATACCTTGACCGGTGAGCCTTGCTCGCTATTGATGCCCGGAATTTGAATCCAGCCCAGCTTATCGACCGGTATCGAGGCGTTGATCCAGAAGGTATCCGTACCAACCAGTTTCGCCAGCGGCGTACCGGTTGAAAAAGCCGACATCCAGGCGCCTACGTTGGCGTTGCGGGTGGTGATGATGGCATTGAACGGCGCGACGGGACGCGTGCGTTCCAGATCCAGGTGCGCCTGTTTTAACGCCGCTTCGGCTGCGGCCAGCTTGGCTTTGGCGGCATTCAGATGCGGCTTGCGCAATACCAGTTCCTGCTCCTGGGGCGCCAGTTCGCCGCCCAGCAGCTGGAATTCGCGTTTGGAAATGGCCTGCTGTCCCAGTTCCATTTTCAGATCGAATTGCGCCTTGGCCAGCTCGCTCTCCCGTTGTTTGATGGCCAGCCGGTAATCGGTCGGATCCAGCTCGACCAGCTCCTCGCCTTCCTTGAGCATGCCGCCTTCAATAAAATGGGGGCTGACCCTGATTACCATGCCGCTGATTCTTGGCGTCAAATTGACGCTTTGCGAAGGGATGACATTGCCCATTGCATAGACGGCAGTTTGATGATCGATAACCGTTCCCTGCATGATCTCGACCAGTGGCGTAACCGGTTGAGGCGGTATGCGGCTGGCACGGGCCTGATGGGTCAGCCAGTAAAAAGACAAGCCGCCGGCCACCGCCATAATCAGCAGTGCGGGCAGTAGTTTTATCAGATGTTTATTCATGCTGCTTATTATCCTTGTAGTCATCGGCTTTTGCCATGGTATCGCCGATAGGAAAGCCGCCGGCCAGTGCCCGGTAAAGGCTGATGCGAAAATCGATCAGCTGCTGCTGCGCGCTCAAGCGGCTGCGTTCCAGGCCTTGCTGGCTCAGCAGGGCCGATAATACGCGCAGGAAATCCATGGCGCCGTAACTGTAACGTAAACGGATTTGTTCGGTGGCCTTGCGTGAGAGCTCGACCTGATTGTCAAGACGTTCGATCAGCCGGTGTTGCTGCTGTTCCTGAATAAGCGCATCCTCCACTTCCTGAACCGACTGGAGCAGGGCGGTTGCGTAATCATCCAGGGCTTCGGCCGAGACGGCCCGGTTACGTTCAACTTCGGCGATACGGCGTCCGCCGTCGATTAACGGCATGACCAGATTGCCGGCGATGGTCGCCATCCAGTTGTTAAACAGCGATTGCAGGTCCGGCGCGGAGGTGTTCACGCTCGCGGACAGGCTGAGTTTGGGGAAACGGTCGGCAATGGCCGAGGCAATGCGTTGGTCGGCCGCTTGCACGAGGAAATAGGCCCGGCGTACATCCGGCCGCCGCTGCATCAACGCGGCGCTTAAGCCGGTGTCGGGGATAGGCGGCAGCGCGGGAAAACTGTCCTGGGGAGGAATCTCGACCGTGCCGGGCGCTTTACCGATCAGTACCGCCAGGGCATTTTCCAGGACCTTGATGTTGGCGACGACGGTATGTCTGTCGCCGATCACGGATTCCAGCAGCTGGTTTTGCTGGAAGACATCGGCGGCTGTCGCCTGGCCGCTGCGAAACCGCGTGATGACGAGATCGGCATTGTCGCGGTTGATTTGTATTTGGCGCTCCAGCAGTCGGAGTTGATTGCGCTGTTCGATCAGGCGGTACCAGGTGCTGGCAATTTCGGCGGTCAGCGAAATCGCGATGCTGTCTACATCTTCCCGGGCGGCGTTGGCATCGAGCTCCGCGGCATGAATATTGGCGCGGATGCGGCCCCACAGATCCAGTTCATAGCTGGCCGCCAGGCCGAAGAGATAGTTATTGGTGGACAGGCGTGAATTAGACCTTTCCGAGGCGCTGAATTCGCCGTTTAGCTGCGGAATGAGTTCCGCGCCGTTTATTTTTGCGATCGCTCTGAACTGTTCAAGGCGGTTGAAGACGGCCGACAGCGTGAAGTTTTCGCTCAGCGCCTGATCGATGAGCCGGTTCAGGGCGGCATCATTAAAAGCCAGCCACCACTTTTCGGGCAAGGGCGTTTGTCCGCTGGCTGAAAACGTGTCCGGCAGACTGACCGGCGCAGGCACGTCTTTGACTGCGACAGAGCAGGAAAGGGTTGTCATGACCAACAAGGATGCCAGCAGTCTTGCAGGGCTGACGGAAGCGGCCGGTTTTCGTCCGCCTGGCATTTTTTCTTTTTGGATGGAGTGTTTTATCATTGATTAAGGTTTGTGCTTGTCAAACGCGGCCTTGTTGTTTTGGGCTCCGACTATAGCGGTAAATAGCTCAAACAATATGCAGCAATTGTGCAAACAATAAGGAAGTTTTAAACGCCGGTTCTTGCAGGCCGGTGATAACGGCAGTCATGCCTGTGGCCTGCGCTTGTTGGCGTCGCGAAGAGCGGCAATGCCTGCCAGCGAAAAACGCACGACATGGTCGGCAAATGCGTCTGCATCTTTCAAATCCATGACATAGCGGCGGTTTTCCTCGTTGAACCTGATATGCTTGACCGTTAACAGATGAAAGCATTGCCCGACGATACTGGCATGGCAAAACTGGATCTGTCTGGCGGTCGCATCAGACCCTAATAATTCACCAATCAGCTCATTTAACGCCTGGCGTTCCGGATTGATTTCCTGAGCCATGATTTGCTGCAGCAGGCTGGTCTGTTGCGCCATTTCCCTGTGCACGATGGCAAAAAAATGCGAATCGGGATCGGCGATGCGCGCGATCAATGATTTGATGCGGCCGGCCAGGCGGACCTCAGCCGGCGTGTCGGCAGCGAGGCCGTCGTCGGACGGATGGGCTTTCAGGTCCTCCTGAAAGGCATGGCGCCAGGCTTCAAGATAGAGGTTTTCCTTGTCGTGGAAGTGATAATTGACCGAAGCGATATTGGTTTGGGCCTGCTCGCATATTTCCGCAATCGTGGCGTCCTGATAACCTTTCTCGGCAAAGATGCGGCTGGCCGCGACCAGCAGGCGCTGGCGCGTTTTTAACGGCTGTTTTACAGGATCGGGCATGAGAGAAAAGATAGATTTCTAATAACGATTTCAAATGGTCGTTTGAAATATACATGAAACCGGCGTTAAGTAAAAATTTAATGCTGAATATAAGTCACTGATGTTACGCAGACAATTGATTCAGGCGCCGGCAGGGGCGGATTCGGTTAAAAATAACCTCCGCCATTCCCTCAGGTTAACACTGTCCCCGTGGGAGCGATGCCCACATCGCGACTTGCCGGGCGGTATTGAATCGCGATGCGGGCAACGCTCCCATCACGGCTGTCTCATTTATAGGACTTACGCAGTTTGCCTGTTCATCCGCCGAAACAAGCGGGTTTAAAACCTGTGGGGGCGACTTCAGTCGCCTTTTATCTGAATGGGCGACTGAAGTCGCCCCCACAGGCTTGCGTAAGTCCTGATTTAAAACCAAGCCATTCTTCAATACCGGATCCTGAACGGGCGGCTTTGGCAACCCGGCGGCCAGAGCGAACAACACATCATGTTTGATGCAGCGGATGACATAACCTTCAGTCTGTGCGTAACATCAGTAAGTCATTAAAATTCAGCTAGGCTTATAGAGGTGAAGCCGGAGAGAATGGTTTAAGCGGGCAGTCGGGGAAAGCGCTTGCCGCAAGCGGAGCGACAAGGGTAAACAGCCTGCCGTTCCGCAACACCGGTTATTAATCGTGCCATATGCAGTATAATTCGCCGGACTTTTATGGATGGGCTTCCGCTGTTGAATTTCGTCACGCAACATGCTGCCGGAACCGGTTTTTATCATTATTGTTTTTTGATCAATTGAATTTATGTGTATCGATGGATTTGTTCTCGTTAAAGAGAGACTGGATGAAAGAGACTTTTTGAAAAGAAACGGGTTTCGCTGCTGTATGGATTCGACCACGTATCGGGGCAACTGATGGATGTCGCTTCCCTGATCGGCTTTCTGCTCGGCGTGGGCATTATCGTTGCCGCCATATCCACCAGCAGCGATATCATGTTATTTGTCGATCTGCCGTCTATACTGATTGTGATCGGCGGAACCTTTGGCACCTCATTGATGCGGATTCCCATTACGGATTTTTTTCGCTCGTTTCATGTGGTGGCGAAAGCTTTCTTTAATAAAAAAGAAAACCCTCTGGATTTAATTGAAGATGCGGTGCGCCTTTCCAATATAGCAAGAAAAAACGGCTTGCTGGCGTTGGAAGATGAAGAGATTTCCAATGCTTTTTTGAAAAAGGGGATCAATTTATGTGTCGACGGCCACGATCCTGTTTTCGTCAGGAAGATGCTCGCTCAGGAAATCAATCAAATGATTGCCCGCAATGAAGTCGGCCAATACATGTGGAAAGGGGTTGCCGATCTGGCGCCGGCCATGGGCATGATCGGTACCTTGATCGGTTTGGTGCAGATGTTGGCCAATATGTCCGATCCGTCCAGCATCGGGCCCGCCATGGCGGTGGCGCTGTTAACGACGCTGTACGGCGCCATGATCGCCAACTGTTTCGCATTGCCTATCGTCGATAAACTGTCGACCGTGCTGTTATATGAAAGAACCAACATGGAGCTGATTCTTGAAACCATTAACAGCATCCAGGAAGGCATGAATCCAAAAATACTGGAAGCGTTATTGATGTCGTATATTTCCGATAAAGACCGCAAAAAGGACGGAGAGTAATGCAACATGGCTGATCAACGTCGTTCCAAGTGTCGGCCTGGCGCACCGGCCTGGTTGGCGACATTTGCCGATCTTTGCACGTTGCTGCTGTGCTTTTTTGTATTGCTGCTTTCATCGGCTACCCAGGATATCAGGAAATTCAAGCAGATAGCCGGTTCCATGAAAAGCGCGTTTGGCGTGCAGAACGAAGTCTTCCAGACCGATACGCCTATGGGCACCAGCGTTATTGAGCAGAACTTTTCGCCGTCACTGGCGGACCCCGCCATGCTGGACGAAGCCAGACAGGCAATGCCCGAGCAAACGCTAACCCGGGATACTGATATTGAAGCGCTTAAAAAACAGGTTATGGCAGCCAAGCTGGCTGAAATTGAAGATGAAGCGGAAAGAATCAGGGAACTGTTGAAAGAGGAGATTCGCCAAGGTCTGGTATCGGTAGAAGCCAACGGCTTAAAAATCGTCATGCGGATTCAGGAAAAGGGCTCGTTTCCCTCCGGCAGCGCCGAGCTTCAGGGCGGATTTGCCGCCGTCATGGATAAAATCACCGCCGCCGCCGCGAAAGCAAACGGCCTGGTACAGATTTCCGGGCATACCGATGATGTGCCGATTACCAACAGCAGCTACCGCTCCAATTGGGAATTGGCGTCATCGCGCGCGGTGACGGTAGCGCTGCACATGCTCCATAACAACGGTATCGACAAAGAGCGTGTGGTTGTACAAGGTTATGCGGATACTCAACCGTTGGTGCCCAATACATCCGAAGAAAACCGGGCCAGAAACAGACGCGTGGAAGTTGTCATCGTTGAGACGGACCCCACTTTGGACTTGGAACGAAAAAAGCTGGCTGGCGCCGATTCGTTAGTCGACACGGACAAAATAAATTAAAGGCTATCAAGGTAGGGGACATGACGGGTTCTAAAGAGAAACGGCGATTTTTTCGCATTGATGATGAAGTTGATCTGTTCTACAGGAAAATCGATCAACACGAGGCGGCGGGAGCGGGGCCGGCCGAAAATAATGTCTTGACGCATTACTCGCTGTCCGCTGCCCTGGAAATGCTGTCGCAGGAATCGACCGTGCTTTTGCGCCGGCTGGAAAAGAGCCAGCCTGACGTCGTCAATTATTTGAAATTGATCGATCGTAAAATTGGCCTGCTGGCGCAGGCCATCATCACGCAGGATAGCGCCTTTAGAGAAAAAAACGCGCGTAACGTAAACCTCAGCGCGGCCGGCCTGGCTTTTGAAAGTGAAGAAGCGCTTAAGCCCGGTGAGTTTCTGGAAATCAAAATGTGGCTGGTCTCCTGCATGGCCATGATCGTGACCTACGGCAAGGTGATTTACTGCAATGAACAGCCTGCCGCTGACGGCCGGTATCCCTATAGAATCGGCGTTGATTATATCGGCATGGAAGAGCAGGACCGAGAATTGTTGATCAAGCATGTGGTCAAAAGGCAATTGCAGCAGATCCGTGATAAAAAAGAAGCGGGTCATCAGTCATGACAAAGAGGTATCGAACATTTTGGCTTTTAACATAAATCAACGGTCGTTCGGGGGCTAGCGACGTGGTCATTTCCGAAACACAAAAAAAGCTCCTGGCTATTTTGGCAGACGGCCAATTTCATTCCGGAACCGAACTGGCCGACACCATGCGGCTCAGCCGGGCAGCGATATGGAAGCAATTGAACCATCTGGCCGAACTGGGCCTGCAACACTCAGCGGTCCGGGGCAGGGGCTATCGGCTGGATAAACCGCTTGAGCTGCTGGCTCATGCCGAAATCGAGGCAGTCCTGAGCGAGCGGGTCCGCGCCTTGATCTCATCGCTCGAGATCCATGACCGGATCCATTCCACGAACAGTTATCTGGTGGAACGCGCCCGGCAAGACGCGCGCTCGGGCGCGGTTTGCTTCGCGGAACATCAGAGCGCGGGCAAGGGCAGGCGCGGGCGGCAGTGGGTGTCGCCCTACGGCAGCAATATTTACCTGTCGATCCTGTGGCGCTTTCAGCAGGGGCCGGCCGCTATCTCCGGCTTGAGCCTGGCTATCGGCGTCGCGGTCATGCGGGCTTTAAAACAGCATGATGTCGAGGATATCGGTCTGAAATGGCCTAATGACATCTACAGCCAGGGTAAAAAACTGGGCGGCATTCTGGTTGAGGTTTCAGGCGAAACCGATGGCCCGTGTTCGGCGGTGATCGGCCTGGGGCTGAATTTGTTCTTGCCGGAAGCCGAAACAGAAAATATTGATCAGGCATGGACCGATCTGAGCAAGGTGACCGGCCGCCACCGGTTATCCAGGAACAGGCTGGCCGGTTTGCTGCTGGAGCATCTGTTGCCGGTTATCGCGGATTTCGAAGGCGTCGGCATTCAAGCCTACGTCGATGAGTGGCGCGCTTATGACAGCCTGAAAGGCAAAGCGGCGACACTGTTTATCGGCACGCAGCCATTCGACGGTATTGTTGAAGGCATCAACGATGACGGCACGCTGTTGATCAAGCGGTCTGACGGCAGCCTTCAGACGTTCGCTTCCGGGGAAGTCAGTTTTAGCGGTTCGTCGTAATGAATTTATTGATCGATATAGGCAATACCCGGCTGAAGTGGGGCACGGCCGAAGACCAGCGGCTCATTGCCGGACAGCCGCTCGTTCACGATCAGGTGACGCAGCATGCGCTGGTCGAGCTCTGGCAGCATCTTGTTCCGCCGCGACATATCGCCGTCGCCTGTGTCAGTGCCGGGCATCTGTTCGAGCAGGTCCGGTCGGCGGCGCTTGAACTTTGGCCGGGCGTGGACGTCCGGTCCGTCAAATCCCAGGCGCAGGCATTCGGCGTGCGGAATGCCTATGCACAACCGGAGAAGCTCGGTGTTGACCGCTGGTTATCGCTGGTGGCGGCCCGGCACGATTATACGGGGCCTGCCTGCGTGATCGATTGCGGCACGGCAATAACCGTGGATGTGCTCGATGCCAGCGGCAGACATCAGGGCGGCCTGATCAGCCCCGGATTGCTGCTGATGAAAAAATCGCTCTCCCAGGGCACCGAACAACTTCAATTCAGTGAAGCTAACCATGCATTCGGATTGGCAACAGGGACCGAAGCCGCAATCCATAGCGGCACGTTGTCGGCCGCGGTCGGATTGATAGAGCATGTGGTGGCCGGGTTGCCGGAAAATGCTCGAGTGATTTTGACGGGCGGCGATGCCGAACTCATCGCCGAACAGCTTGTTTTCAAGCCCATCATCGATACCGATATCGTGTTGCGTGGGCTGTCCATCGTTTTGAAGGGTAGTGTGTGAAGATTTTTTTGTTTTTAGTGGCGTTGGCCAATGTCGGCCTGTTCATGTGGGAATACAAACAAGGCGCTTTCGCCTCGGCGATTGTCAGCGCCGAGCAGCAAATTTCACCGGATCAGGAACGGATTCTATTGGTCAGCGAGCTGAAAGAGCCGCCTCGGCCCCAGGCAGCCAAACCAAAACCGGAGCCTGCGGCGGCGGTGGCGCCGACGATAACCGCCGAGGCCGAGCCCGTATTGCCTGAAGGTTTGGAGCAGCATGACGATCGGTTGCCGGCGGCGGAGCCTGATTCGCCCGCCACGGAAAAGCCGCGGATCGAGCCGACCCCGTTGGCTGACATTGGCCCCGCGCTTCCGGCCGGGCAGAACAAAACGGAACCAGCCGCCAATGCCCCTGCTCCGCTTGGAAAGGTGACTGCAAGCCAGCCCGCGCCTGAAGCTAAACCCGCTCAGTTAACGATTGCGGCGGCCGAGAAACTCCGGAACAGCGACAAGGCAATAGAGCCGATGAGTTGTTATGAAGTCGGTCCTTTCGTCAATGGTAATGCCTATCAGCTTTGGAAAAACGAGCTAAACGTGGCCAGGGAGGCGATTGAACCGTTAACCCGGGATGGCGAGGTGATCAATGATTACCTGGTTTATTACCCGGCGCCGGAAACCATGCAGGAGGCTGAGGCCAACGTGAAAATGCTCAGGGAAAAAGGTGTCCAGGATCTCTGGCTGTTTCGCAAGGGTGATGACAAGGGGCTGATTTCGTTAGGCATATTCAAAAATGAAAGCCGGGCCTCGATACTCAGGAGCCAGTTGCTTGCCAAGGGCATTCAGGTCGAAGTCAGGCCCCGATACATCACTAAGCCTCGGAAATATGCCCGGATTAAAGGCAACGGCAAGGTGTTGGAGCGCTTGAATGTCATGCGGCAAACTTACCCGGCCATTGCCGTCAGGCAAATGGAGCAATGCGAATGATCAGGTGTGTAGAGGTAATAAAGTTTGAATACTAAGTAATGAGCATGGAATAAATCAGAAAATTGTAGGTGCGAATTCATTCGCACTGCGCGGATACCCTCTAGGGCACAAGTACCCATAGGGCATAAATAAATCCGCGCTTACACCGGAAAATCCTCCGACTCCTTGAGGAAGTTATTTTATACCCATTCCTAAGCTGTTTTCAGATTGCTCAGGAAACTCGGCTGTATAAAACATGGGGCCAGAGAAATCTAAAGCTTTTGTGCTACTCATTGTGGATTTTGATGAAACCCACCACTGATTCCGGTCGAAAACCAATCAGGTTTCCCGATTTGAAAACAGCCATCAATTCCGATACGAATCCGGTCAGATATTGAACCGCCCGAGTTTGACCAATCAGAGGCATTAGACACCAATAAAAACCCCAAGAACTGCCAACAGTAGAAGTACCCAACTACCGACTTGTTGATACTTGAGCAGAACGGTAACAAATTCGGAAGAGACAAATGTATTTGGTGTGAGTAGCGCATTGAAATGGCTATACCTGTTTTGCGCAACGAGCGCAGCGATTGCCATAGCAGCGCCACTCCACAATAAACTCATCTTCAGAGCGTACACTTCTAGCTTGAAGGTACATATGAATACCAGTAGAAGTGAAGAGATGGCGATATGCAAGAAAAAAACGGTTTGCCAAAGTGCACTTTTTACCTTCGGCTCGTATTTGCTCATACCGTTTCCTTCTAGGCCCAACGCTTCGCATCGCCGGCAGCAAAAAGCACAGCGACGAGGAACGGGCAGCGCCGCTTTTTGCTGTCCGAGTGAATGCGATTGTTAGCCATAACCATCATTTGCCCCTATTTCGCCTTAGCTCTGAGTTGCAGAGCAACCTTGTCTCCTCTTTTCGCAGGGTGCCTTAACGCATGGCGGATAACCCATTTAACTTCCTTGGAGGCAATGCTGAGCCAGCTCTCACATAGTTCAAGGACTAAGTCGGGATGGTCTTTCGCGATATCCCCTAGACTATTTGCAACGCTGCGACGCACATAGATGCTTTGATCGTTTTTTAGCGATTCTAATATTGGGAGTATTGGAGAGGGATCTTCCACAAAAGCAGGAATTCGTGGAGCCCATGGAAGCCGGGGGCGAGACCCTTCGGAACAGAGGCGCCGAACATGAGGATCTGGATCGGAAATCCATTCTTCCAACCGTGACAGCGTACGCTCCTGATACATCATTAGAAATGGCCGAATGGAAAACTCGGACGTATAACGTTTTGTGAGTTCATACTGCGCCTTCATCGAGATATCGAAAGGGTCGTCGCCTCCGTTGTATTCCTTATCCAGGCCATATGTAGAAATAAAACAGCTATGAGGCTGATAAAACAATACCGCGAGACCAAGCCCTTCTGTTGCAGCATTCGGCGGGGTGAGCGAAGCGAGAATGACTTCAACAGCCTTTTCGTACTTTTCCGGCAAATGGTTTCGAAGCGCTCGGGCAATATGCGTGCCTCTCTCCATAAACTCCATGGAATCCAGGTTGTCCAATGCGCATTTTCGAAATTCATCCGCGCAGAATTCTGAATAAACATATGCGATATTGTTCGCTAAGCAGTCGACGGCCTCCAAACCCAATACATTTTTCAAGGGTACCCCTTTCTGTATTGATTGGGGTGCGTCAGGAATGCATAGCATGTGAGTTCTCCGTAATGGCTAACGTAGAGGTGAAGGGCGCGACGATAGGAGTGTCTCACTCGATCGCAATGTTATGCCTTGCCTAATAAGATTGCATATTCCAGGTGCCGCTTGGTACAGGCATGAATAGTGTGACAGTCCATTGAATATTTTGGTCGAGGTGCAACCAGGAATCGCTGACTTCAAGTACTCAGCCATCAGCGGTGGAGACCAGTTGTCCTCGGCACCGTGCCAAATATAAGTATTGACGGATATCTCAGTGAGCGTCGTTTTCCATGGCCGCACATAATGCCCAATATCTCTTGCGTAGCCTTGGACGTGGCCAATAAAGCAGGCCTTCAATACTTTAGTGATGCCAGCGCGAAATTCACGGTCGGCAGCCAATACCTTATCTTCGCCAGCGGCGCTGGTGAACAACAAGTGAAATAAGGCATTGGGAGAAAGCCATGCGAGCAATCCTTGCCAGTAAGACAACAAAACGAACAAGGCAGGTACCACTTTTGCCAACTTAAAAACTTGCTTGCCAGCCATGGTTTCAAGATGATCGCCAGCCTCTAGCGGCGCAGCCGCAGAAACCAAATGCAAACTTCCGACCCCATTGGTCATGTAACGGAAGGTCTGTAGCGCAATAAATGCACCGATTGAAAATCCAACAACATCCACTTGTTTTCCGGAGGCTATTCTTGAAATTTCCGCAGCCAGAAGTTTGAAATACGCTTCCCCATTGATGGACGGATCGGCCGAAAACCGGTCTAAACAAATAAACGTCAGGCCGTGATTTTTTCCTTCCAGATCGAAAATGCTACATTCTTCCGGCGCTCCAGGCGCGCCATGAAAATAGACTACTATGTGTCCATTGTCGGAGCCGAACCGACTAAATTTCAAAGGTTTCTCCATCTTATGCATAACGTAATATATGACATCAGGCGTCCAATAACCCAATAATGCATTTGTCGTATAACTCCAGTTGTTTATTCTTAATCAATAATAGTTGGGGTCAGAGTAAATTTAAATCCTCTCTTTCCACCAATCGACAAGGCAGTCCGCTTTTTTGGTTGGCCGGTCAGTTTCTAGATTTGCGCTTTAAACCGTTCATTCCCTGATTATATGATTTAGGCACTTGTTTCTGCCCTTTTCCGGCGACTCCACAGCTTACGGCCGCCCCAGACAACAAGGGCAAGCACGATGACCCAGGGAATCAAAAAGGCAAGGCTAGTAATTGCAATAGAAATCCCTTTTGACAAATTGCGGCCAAAGTCTGAAATTGCGAAACCGATCGGCCTCCAGAAGCCTCGATGTTCAACCGAGTGGATATACACATTGAGGATTTCTGTCTCCACACGCTGAACAAGATGGGCATGCGTACCCCCACTGGCCTCAAGTTCGCTCTGGACTTGCGCCAGCTCTCGATTGACCTTGATGAGAGCATCGATATCATTGCCGGCGCGGCCACGAAGCGCTTCAAGCATTGATCGGTAGTCCTTGAGCATAGCCAGTTTCTTTTCGGCATCCGCAATTGGAGCTTCCAGGTCTTCAGCGGTGGTCGATTGATTCGTAACTTCGGCCTGTTTGCTTAGCGTAGCAACAATCTTCCTGATTCCGTTTGGCTTGGCGCGGAATTTCAGTGAAGCCGACGCTGCCCGTCCTGAGCTGACGCGAGACTCCAAAATGGTGCAAAGCTCGTCGGCAGCTCCACGACAGGCGGCCTGCGCCGCTTCGAAGGCCTCGGCAACCTTCTGTTCCTCCGTGTCTACCGACAGTGAGTGTTCATAAGCCAAAAACGAGGATGCTTTTCCCGCTGGTGCCTGCGTAATGGATGGGGCCAGTGCCATCGCTGTTGATTCTTCATTCTCGGCACACCCGGTTACAACCATCAGGATCAACAAGGGGAGCAATAGATGTTTCATGAGGTCTCCAAAGTGCTTAACGATTTGCGTAACCGGCGGCAGAACGCGGGGCTTAGGGTGGTTTTCCGGCGCCCGTGCTTGTTGACGCGATTGTTCGGTTTCATGGGCTTGGCACCATTGTTTTCAGGTAATGGTTGATATCGGCCGCCGCATCCTCGGCTTGCCCTCGGACATACTCATGCTCGTGCTTCAACGCTGCCGATACGATTGGAAGGACTCGCTCCAAGTCGAGCCTACGGCATGTACGAGCGAGATGTCCAAAACCGAGAATGGCGTTACCGCGTACATTGAAATGCGGATGATTCGAGAGGCCAATGCAGACCTCTTGCGCCCACTCACAATCAGGAGGGGCCAGAGATACCACGATAGGGACGTACAGCAACTCTTCCGGAATGCCATGCGCTATCACGGCCTCAACATCTTCAATTTCCCAGCCATCTATGAAAGGACCCATCCGCGAAACCGAACAAGTAATTTAAATAGTTTTTTGTATATCATCCCTGATTAACTCAACCTGGGCAATAAAACTCAATAGGTACGTCAAAACCTTAACCGTATATCTTCCTGTGTCGGATGATATACGGTTTCCTTTTATCTTTATGATGGCCTGTTCAGTTATCCAGCAATAAGCAGTTGGTCAGGCAAATGGGATAGAAGAGCGATTTGGGCCGACAGCTCCTTTTCGCCTCTCTCAAAAACCGACATTCACCACTTGGGGGCCATGGTATTGGAATTGATGGCCGGGTGGGCGTGAACCAGGCCACTCAGGGTGGATTGGCAACAGCTTGTCCGGTTTTGTCCATGCCAGCGGGGCAGGGCATGGCTTCATCCTTGGCGAATGTTCAAGCTTTATTATTCATTAAGGATAAGTCGAAAAATGACTTTCCTGAAGTTTGACAAGTAAAAACTGTGGGGGCGACTTTAGTCGCCAGGGGCGAATGAATTCGCCCCTGCATAACTTCTACACATTAGGTTGTAAAACCACCGGTTTGTTGGACGCATAACTCAGGCAGATATACAGGAAGAACTGGACGCCGAAAATCAGGTTGGCCATAAGTAAATGAATGGGTTGAGCCACCGGCGGCATGCCCAGTCTGTCCAGGGTGATGCCGGCGATGATGGCGGTCGCAATCAGTCCGATCAGCGCGAAACCGGTGCGCATCAGGATGCTGTTTCTGTCGACTGACCGGTAAATTTTCCAGACCAGCCAGAGGTTGGTAAATAAAATGATCGATGAAAATGACCGATGAACATAGAAAATGATCGGAAAGTCCTCGCGCCAGTATTGGCGGTCGATATAGGCGTGTTCATGCATGATGAAGTCCACCGTTTCGCGCACCTGGGTGCCCATGGCGACTTGTATCAAAGTCATGGCCATGGCCGCGATCAAGACTGTCTTGAATTTGTCGGGCAGTCCGTGCGTGTCAATCCGGCCGATAAAATCGCGTTGCGACCGGGCAATCGTATAAATAAGCAAGGCCACTATAAACAAAGCCAGCAGCATATGCAGCGTGATCATGATGGGCTTCAGATTGCTGGCGACCACGGTCGAACCCAGCCAGCCCTGGAAGCCGACCAGGAAAAAAGCGCTTAACGATAAATAAAAGACGGTCTTGTCGGTTTTCAGGTAAATGCGCGATGACCAGGCGGTCAGGAAGATCAGGAATCCAATCGTCACACCGACCAGCCGGTTGGTGTATTCGGTCCAGGTTTTTACCGGGTTGAATTGCGTGTTTTCATAGCCGCGTTCGGCATAGATTTCATGGTAATTGGCCGGCAGCTGGGATTCGTCGGTAGGCGGCACCCATTGCCCGAAGCAGGTCGGCCAGTCGGGGCACCCCATGCCCGCGCCGGAGGCTCTTACGATGCCGCCCACGAGAATGACAAAGTAGACGGCGAAAATGGTTAAGGTGCCCAGGCGGCGGAAACGTAAGGCGGCTTGTGTATTCATCATGGTTCTATCAGGGTACAGCTGTTTATGAAAGCATGCTCTTTGCTAATTCAATTTCATCTGAAATGCTTTCAATTTCCAGCATTTCAGCATCGGTTGCAAGACCGAGCTTGCCGAAAGCGGGAACCGTAGAGTAATCAATCCGGCATGCCGGATGATCGGTTCCCGTGATGCTCTGTAGGAAAGCGACCTGCACGATATCGACATAATCCGCTTTAGGGCCTGAATCGTATTGAAAGTTGACATACTCCGAGGCTACAGGTTTTAAATCGTGCGGAAAATTCCAGCTTTCCATGATCATTTTGCCGACGGCAGGATGGGCCTTTTCCAGCAGTTTTTCCAGCAGTGTCGGGCTTTCCCTAAATTGGGGGATGTTCTCGACCAGCATCAGGATAGGCAGTTTGCCGATTTGATGTATCAAGCCCGCCAGCATCGCCTCATCGGCATTGAGATGCGGCGCGAATATCGTCAGCGCCCGACTGATGGACGAGACGTTGACACTTTCCTCCCAGGTCTTGCGGAAATGATGTTCCAGAACCTGGGTCGTCGGGCAAAACATCTGCTGCATGACCAGGCTGGTCACCAATGTCCGTATGGTTAAATTACCCAGCCGGGCGACAGCCATCTGGATATTGTTGATTTCAACGGCGCCGCGATAGAGAGGGCTGTTGGCGACGCGGATCAGGCGTGCGGAAAGTGCCGCGTCGGTGACTATCATATCGGCCAGCTCCCGAGCTGATGCGTCTCCTTGGGAAACCGCATCTCTGACTTTTAAAGCAATCTCGGGCAATGTAGGCAAAACCAGACGGTTGGCATCAAGTTCCTCCTGAACATAATCGAGGAAACCTTGAACAGTAGAAAATTGCATGCGTGGTGAACCTTTATTAAAGGGATGAATTATAGCGTTAATAATGTAACTTTGTCCTGATCGCGGTTTTTTAACGCAAGGCGATAATCATTCGTGTCAGACACCTGCAGCACGATGAGCATTTTACAAACATTTTGCCAAGATTGCGCCATGAGAACCGTGCCGATGCTTTGCTCCGTACCGGTACTGTTATCGATGATGGCGGTATTGGCTTCGGGCGCGGCTGATGAGGCGCATTCGGCCAGAAACATTTCCCGCTTGGTTTTACCCAGATAATGCGTTCGGGCCACGATTTCCTGGCCGGTATAGCAGCCCTTGTTAAAACTGATGCCGCCCAATTTATCAAGATTGAGCATTTGCGGAATGAATTCTTCCGAGGTTTCGGGAGTCAGCCATGGCAAGCCTGACAGGATGTCGAGATAACGCCATTGAGCCGAATCCTGAGGCTGAAAACCTTGAGTGCCGACCGAAGTCCGCCAAAGCGCCTGGGCCGTTTCCGGTGCCGAAATCACCAGGCAGCGGTTTTGTTTGGTTGAAAGATTGATAAAGACCGCATCTTGCTGGACGGTGGCGAATAACGGTTCCGGCAAGGCGGGTCCGCTTGTCTGTCCGGCAGGATAGCCGAGGCCGATCAGACATAATTCATTCGAGCTGTCGGTCAACTGTACGTCGGATCGCAAAATATACATCTGCAACCGTTTTTTAACCGGTTCCAGTAAAGCCACCGGTAAAATCAACAGGAACGTGTCGGCTTTTTTAACCAGCAAAAAAGTCGTAATGATCCGGCCTTTCGGATTGCAAAAGGCGCCTAGACTGCTTTGGGTTTCGCTGATATCGCTGATATTGCAGGTGATCTGTCCCTGCAGGAATTTGGCCGCATCCTTTCCGGTAACGGTCAGCACCGCCAGGTCGGAGACAGCAAAAATTTGTTTCTCGCTGTCGGACGATATAGAGGGAAAAACAATGTCGCCATCATTGTTGAATGCCGCCTGTTCGGTGCTTAAAAAGGTTTTCCAGTTCGGGTTCATAAATACGATCAATTAAGGGTTTGAGGGCGGGCGCCGATTATAACGCGGTTTAGACAAAGACAATAAATCAGCCGATTCAACAGACTGCCACGATTGAAAGTAGGTATTATTTTGTATTGGCTTAGCGAGCGATGACAAGGTATTATCAACCCTCACTATGGCTTAATTGTGACGTGTTATGGACCAACAGAAAAGTAACAGACCTCTTTCACCTCATCTGCAAGTTTACAAGTTGCCTTTAAATGCAGTTGCCTCCATCGCTCACCGCATTACCGGGGTCATATTGTCGATAGGGCTACTGCTGTTTGCCGGCAGTCTGCTGGCCCTCGCTTCAGGGGCTGAGGCCTATGCCGTGATGCAGAATATCCTTCAACATGCCCTGGGCACTTTAGTGCTATGGCTTTTCATTTTTGCCTTGTTCTTTCATTTATGCCACGGCGTCCGCCATCTGATCTGGGATGCGGGCAGCGGGTTCGAGCGGGAGCACATGGACAGGAATATCTATATCGAGTTGATCGCGGCGATCATACTGACTGTTATCAGTTTTTTCTTAATTTAACCTGGAGGTGTTATGGAGTACCGCACACCGATTGCCAAGGCCCGCGGCCTCGGGTCCGCAAAAACGGGAACCGTTCATTGGTGGATGCAGAGAGTCACGGCTGTCGCTCTTATTCCTTTGTCGCTATGGTGGCTGGCGTTTATCGGCCAGTTACTGAGATCACCTCATGCACAGACGGTGGAGTGGCTGTCCGAGCCTTTAAACGGCGTGCTCATGGTCGCCTGGATTATCGCCGTTTTTTATCATGCCGGCCTGGGATTGCAAGTAGTCATAGAAGATTACGTGCATACCGAATGGCTGAAGATTGTTTCCGTATGGGTCGTCAAACTGGCATTTTTTCTTCTGGCGCTGGCCGCTGTCTTGGCAATCTTTGCAATAAGGGGAATGGTATAAAGCATGTCGAATAATTATAAAATGATTGAGCATCGCTACGACACCCTGGTCGTCGGCGCCGGGGGTGCCGGTTTGCGCGCCACGCTGGGCATGGCTGAGAAGGGCTTGAAGACGGCCTGCATCAGCAAGGTTTTCCCGACCCGCAGCCACACCGTCGCCGCGCAGGGCGGCATCAGCGCGGCCCTGGGCAATATGGGCGAAGACGACTGGCGCTGGCATATGTACGATACCGTCAAAGGCTCCGACTGGCTTGGCGATCAGGATGCCATCGAATACATGTGCCGCGAGGCCATTCCGGCCATCCTGGAGCTGGAGCATTACGGCGTGCCGTTTTCAAGAACGCCGGACGGCAGAATCTACCAGCGCGCCTTCGGCGGCATGACCACGCATTTCGGCGAAGGCACTGCCCAGCGCACCTGCGCCGCCGCCGATCTGACCGGACACGCCATCCTGCATACCCTGTATCAGCAATCGCTCAAGCATCAGGCCGAGTTTTTTGTCGAATATATCGCTCTCGATCTGATCATGGAAGACGGCGTCTGCAAAGGCGTGCTGGCCTGGAACCTGGAAGACGGCAACCTGCATCTGTTCCGGGCGCATATGACCGTACTGGCCACGGGCGGCTATGGGCGCTGCTTCTTCTCCTGCACCTCTGCCCATACCGTGACCGGCGACGGCAGCGCGATGGTGCTGCGGGCCGGTCTGCCGCTGCAGGACATGGAGTTCGTGCAGTTTCACCCGACCGGCATTTACGGCGCGGGCTGTCTGATCACCGAAGGCGTTAGAGGCGAGGGCGGCTATCTGACCAATTCGGAAGGCGAGCGGTTTATGGAGCGTTATGCGCCCAATGCCAAGGATCTGGCTTCCCGCGATGTCGTCAGCCGTGCCATTACCCTGGAAATCAGGGAAGGACGGGGCGTAGGCAAGGACCGAGACCATGCTTATCTGCATCTCGAACATCTGGATCCGGCCATTATCAAGGAACGCCTGCCCGGCATATCCGAAACGGCCCGGATTTTTGCCGGTGTCGACGTCACCAAAGAACCGATTCCGATTTTGCCGACCGTACATTACAACATGGGCGGCATTCCGACTAATTACAAGGCCGAGGTGATCACCAAGAACGGCGATGATGCCGAAGCCGTGGTGCCGGGATTGATGGCGGTCGGCGAGGCGGCCTGCGTGTCGGTGCACGGTGCTAACAGGCTGGGTTCGAATTCATTGCTCGATCTGATCGTTTTCGGTCGCTCGGCAGCCATCCGCTGCGCCGAATTGATCGAGCCGGGAACGCCGCACGTCCCCTTGAAACAGGGCGCCTGCGATCAGGCGATCGCGCGCTTCGACCGAATCCGGCACGGCAAAGGCACGTTAAAAACGGCCGATGTGCGTTTAAATATGCAGAAAACCATGCAGGCGCATGCCTCGGTTTTCAGAACCGGTCCCGTGCTTAATGAAGGCATTGAAAAACTAAAGCAAGTCAGCGATTCGTTTGGCGATATCATGGTCAAGGATCAATCCTTGATCTGGAATACGGATCTGGTGGAAACACTGGAACTGGACAATCTGCTAAGTCTGGCGATGGTGACGATAATCGGCGCGGCGAACAGAACGGAAAGCCGAGGCGGGCACGCCCGGGAAGATTATCCCGAGCGCGATGACCAAAACTGGTTGAAGCATTCGCTGCTCTGGCTGGATAAAGGCCGGATTAAAATCGATTACCGGCCCGTGCATCTGTATACCTTGACGGATGAAGTTGAAGCCATTCCACCTAAAAAGAGGGTTTACTAATGGTCGAATTTGCCTTGCCTAAAAATTCAGTGCTTAAGAAAGGCAACTTTTTTTCAGCGCCCGAGCACGCCAGGCACATCAAACAATTTCAGGTTTACCGATGGGATCCCGAATCGGGGGAAAACCCCAGGATCGATACCTATGAAATCGATCTCGATGATTGCGGCCCCATGGTGCTCGATGCGATTATCAAGATCAAAAACGACATCGACAGCACCTTGACCTTCAGGCGTTCGTGCCGGGAAGGCATCTGCGGCTCGTGCGCGATGAACATCAACGGCAAGAATACGCTGGCCTGCATTAATGCCATTGAAGATTATCCGGGCACGATAAAAATTTTCCCGCTGCCCCATCTGGAGGTGATAAAGGATCTGGTCGGCGATATGAGTCATTTTTTTGCTCAATATGCCTCGATCAAACCATGGATCGAAACGCAAACGCCCGCGCCGGCCGACAGGGAGCGGTTGCAGAGCAAAGAGGACCGCCAAAAACTCGATGGCTATTATGAATGCATTCTGTGTGCCTGCTGCTCAACCAGTTGCCCGAGTTACTGGTGGAACAGCGACCGCTTTCTCGGGCCGGCGGTTTTACTGCAGGCCTACCGCTGGCTGGCGGATAGTCGCGATGAAAACGCGGGGGAACGACTGGATGATCTGGAAGATCCCTTTAAGCTGTATCGCTGTCATACCATTATGAATTGTACCGATACCTGTCCTAAAAACCTGAATCCTGCCAAAGCGATCGCTGAAATTAAAAAAATGCTGTTAATCCGTCAACAAGGCTGATGATTCATCGGGAAAAACTGAAATGGCTCTGCCGGCGCGGAACACTAGAGCTGGATATCATGCTCGGGCGCTATCTGGACCGCGTCTATTTAACGGCGGGACAGGATGAACAAACGCTGTTTCAGGCATTGCTGAACTACAGCGATGCGGAGCTGTTAACGTTTCTGGTGGACGAACAATTGCCTGAGGCAAAAGGAATGGCCACGCTTGTCAAAAAAATACGAGCCCTCTCTGCTACTGACGCTTAAGCATTCCGGGCGTTTAAAACGAGTGCTGATATCCATGCACGTGCTTGCGATGGGCGCCTGTCTGGCCAATGCCTTGCCGCCAGTCATCAAGGTCAGTTTGTTGACCGGTATTTGCCTGCATCTGTGGGTTGCCGTCAAGCGTTTGACTGACACGCGGCCGACAATCAAATTCACTGAGGCAGCGGGCTGGGAAATCTCGGAGGGCCAGGACTTCGAACCGGTCCGGATTTTAAATTCAACGGTGATTACCCTGTACGCGATATTTCTGCATGTCACAAGGCAGGATCAAGGCAAAAAGACTATTATTGTTTTAAGTGATGCTTTATTAGAAGATGATTATCGGCGTCTTATCGTGAAGTTGAGAACCACCGTCATAACAAGGTGAAAATATGACAGTTGCGGATGAAATTAATCTGAAGGTTTCAAGAATAAAAAATCTTCCCACACTTTCGGTTGACGGCATTAAAATCCTGCAGGCGGTCAACGATCCCGATATCAGTATTGATGAGCTTGCAACCGTGCTTTCGACTTCGCCGGTGCTTGTCGGCCGGCTGATAGGGTTGGCCAATTCAGCTTATTTCGGCCATGCGGGCAAGGTCAATGATCTCAAATTTGCAATTATACGCGTCCTCGGGTTTAATCTGGTTAAATGCCTTACGGTTGGTGTGGTTTTGAATCTGGAATTGAACACCCAGAAATGCAATCAGTTTGACAGTGAGCGTTTCTGGATGGATGCCTTGTTGACCGCAATATTGGCTCAGCAATTCAGTCAGCTGAGTTCCGATGAGGATCTGGCGCCCTCCACGGCCTATACCGCCGGCTTATTGCTTAATATCGGGCTGATTACCGCGGTTTATATGTGGCCTGAAGCGTTAAACCAGGTTTTACTGAGTGCCAATACGAACGGCAGTTCGGTCTCCCGGGAAATGCTGGCCGCCATGGGGGAGCATCAGTATGAGCTAGGAAGCGTGCTGCTGGCCCATTGGCATCTGCCGCGCATCTATTCGGTTACTTTAAGGGAGTTTAAAAACACCGACTACACCGGGAGTGAAAGGCGAATGATCGACTTATTGGCGGTATGTTTCGCGACAGCCAAGAAAATGCTGGCCGGCCAACAGGACGAATTGCCTTTATTCGTCAAGCGGCTCGAAGCGTTCGGGGTTTCCGCGGCCCGGGCGCAATCGGTTATTGATGATCTTCTCGCGGCAAAAAACAATATTTATACAGCAGCGCTAGCAATCGCAGGAAAATAATAAATGAGACAAGCCCAGGGGCAATTCAGTGTATCGGATGTGATTATTGATTTATTGAACTCGTTATCCGCCATCAGGGGGCTTTCAGAATTAAACAGTCAGGCCGCTAGCGAAAAAGAACTCATTTTCAAAGCGTTATCCATCCTGATCTGTAACCAGGACATGGAGCGTTGCTCGTTTTTCATTCTCGATGAAGAACAATGCCTGGTGAACCTGACCGGCATCAGCAGCAAGGAATATTCCGGCGCGGAAAGAACGGCACGAGCGCCGTTAAAATTCAAAATGGGCCAGGGTATCATCGGCCAGGCGGCGAAAACCGGCGAATTGCAACAATGCATGAATTGCAAGGAAGATAAGCGATTTTTTCAGCAGGCCGAAGACGTGTCGCCGGGATCCGTCATCAGCGGGCCTATTTTTGCCGCCGGTGAATTGGTAGGGGTCCTGAACATCTCCCATCCCGAAGTCAATTATTTCTCTGAATGGCATATCCGGCTTCTGCATATTTATAAGAACATGATGGGTGAACTGATTGCCAACTATCGGTTACTGCAACGCATGGAGGAACAGATTGCTGTCCGGACCCGGCATCTGGAAAGGGCTCTGGAAGATGTCAGGTTGCTAAAGGAACACCATGAAAACATGTCCATGCGCGATGAATTGACCGGGCTATACAACCGCCGCTATTTTTACGCGCAAATCGAAACGGCGCTGGCCCGCTCAAGGAGCCAGCGTCAGGCGCTTTGCCTGATGGTTTTGGATCTCGATCATTTCAAGGAAATTAATGATGTTTACGGCCATGGGTTTGGCGATACTGTTCTGAAAGATGTTTCGCGGGCCATCAAGGAGGAAATTCGTGAGTCGGATATTCTGGCGCGTTTCGGTGGTGAGGAATTTGTCATGGTATTTACCAATATGAATGACAGCAAAGGTCAATTGTTCGCCGAGCGGATCAGGAAAAAAATCGAATCGCTGCGTTGTCTGTGCAAGCAGCAGCCAGTGCGGATAACCGCCAGCATCGGGCTCTATTGCCTGACCGAAGAGCACCTGAACCAAGACGACCTGAATATCGACCTGTTAATCCATTACGCGGACAAAGCCCTTTATGCCGCGAAAGCGGCCGGTAGAAACAGAATAGTGCTGTTTACCGAAGCAGGACAGGGCAATAAATAGTTTTTTGGATTAAAGCGATAAATTGTATAATTGTCCGTTTGTTTCAGCTTGAACCTCTCGCTGTACTCCTTCTTGTATCAAATTCTATTTAAGAGAACCCTATGGCATTGTATTGCGGAATCGTTGGTTTGCCCAATGTTGGAAAATCAACCCTGTTTAACGCATTAACCCGGGCGAAGATCGCCGCCGAAAATTATCCATTCTGTACGATCGATCCTAACGTGGGCGTTGTTCCCGTACCCGACAATAGAATGGAAAAGCTGGCGGAAATTGTAAAACCCGAGCGCACGCTGCCTACGACCATCGAATTTGTGGATATCGCGGGCTTGGTTGCGGGCGCATCGAAAGGCGAGGGCTTGGGCAACCAGTTCCTGGGCAATATACGTGAAACCGACGCGATAGCTCATGTTGTACGCTGTTTTCATGATGAAAACGTCGTCCACGTGGCCGGCAAGATCGATCCCGTTTCAGACATAGAAGTCATTAACACGGAATTGGCGCTGGCTGATATGGCCACGATAGAACGGGCGTTACAGCGCGTATCGAAAGCCGCCAAATCAGGCAACAAGGAAGAACAGGCGAAAAAACAGGTGCTGGAAAAAGTCGCGACGCATCTGGACACCGGTGAGCCCGTGCGGGCCATGGGATTAAGCGATGATGAAAAAGCGCTGATAAAAGACTTGTGCTTGCTGACGATCAAGCCCACCATGTACATCGCCAATGTCCAGGATGACGGCTTCGAGGACAATCCCCTGCTGGACAGGGTCAGGGAGTTTGCCGATAAGGAAGGAGCTGTGGTCGTACCAATTTGCGCCGCGATAGAGGCGGAAATCGCCCAGCTGGATGATGACGAAAAGAAAGAATTCCTCGATGATCTGGGTCTGGAAGAGCCGGGGTTGAACCGTGTCGTCAGGGCCGGCTACGCATTGCTGAATCTGTCCACCTATTTTACCGCCGGCGTAAAGGAAGTCCGGGCCTGGACCATTCCGACGGGCGCGACCGCGCCTCAGGCCGCCGGCGTCATCCATTCGGATTTCGAAAGAGGCTTTATTCGCGCCGAAGTGATTGCCTACGAGGACTTCATCGCCCATAAAGGCGAACAGGGCGCCAAGGATGCCGGAAAATGGCGTCTTGAAGGCAAGGACTACATCGTTAAGGATGGCGATGTGATCCATTTCAGATTCAACGTTTGACAAAACCTGAGCGGGTATTTAAAATGCCCGCTCTTTGTAAAGACCTGTCCGAAGGCGATGTAGCTCAGCCGGTTAGAGCGTGGGATTCATAACCCCAAGGTCGGTGGTTCGATCCCACCCATCGCCACCATTATCCTCGGTGATAATTTTATTGTCGTAACATCCTTGGGATGTCATCGACTTATGCAACTAAAGACCTGTCCGAAGGCGATGTAGCTCAGCCGGTTAGAGCGTGGGATTCATAACCCCAAGGTCGGTGGTTCGATCCCACCCATCGCCACCATTCAAATCCTGATGCAAGTCACCCGGTTTCTACCGTTGTTTTTTGATTGATATAGCGCCTTGTCGGCACAATCGATCAATCCGCCGGCATCGATGCCAGGGTCAGGAATTGCCGTCGCGGTGCCAAGACTCACCGTCACAACATCGGCAATACTGGACCGTTGATGCGGTATCCTTTGCCGCATGACCGCATTGCGCAATCTTTCACCGACGATTTCAGCCCCCGCCGGGGCAGTCATGGGGAGCACGCAAATGAATTCCTCGCCGCCGTATCGCGCAACAAAATCCACCGGACGGGACAGTGTTTCCTGGAACACTTGGGCAACTTGCTTTAAGCAGCAGTCGCCAAGGATGTGACCATAATGGTCGTTATAGTCCTTGAAATAATCGATATCGATTAATACGACGCTGAGAAAATTCTTCGCGCGCATCATGTTCCGCCATTCCTGATACAGAAACTCATTAAGCCGGCGCCGGTTGGCCAGGCCCGTTAATTCATCCGTTGTTGACAGACGTTCAAGCAGATCCTTGCAACGTTTAAGCTCAATCTGATTCTTTATTCTCAGCTTAATGATTTCGACATTGGTGTTCTTGCTGATCGTATCGGCGCCGCCCAGCATCAGAGACCTGGCTTCGCTTTCCTCGGTCATCAAGGCCGTCATGAATATAATCGGGATGGCTTGCGTATCAGGATCGCTTTTTAAAAGGTTGCAGGTTTGATAACCGTTGAATTCCGGGATATTGATATCAAGCAATATCAGATCCGGTTGCTCAAATTTGGCAATCTCATACCCTGATTGTCCATTAAGCGCAGTGAAGATCTTAAACTCAGGTTCCAATGAGGCCCGCAATAGATCGATGCTGACTGAACTATCGTCAATGATTAAAATACGCTCAATTTTTGTGTCGATATCGAAATTAGCGTCCGTCCCACAGTACCTTGAATTTTGCATTTGATATTCCGAGTAAAAATTACCAAAAGTTTCTTCCTGGCAAATGACCTTTGCATTTTGCTGGATAGGTCACCAGGCTCTTCCAAATATTGCCTTTTCATTAGCGTATATAGCTAATTGTGTGCCAGTTGGCAAAATTCCGCGTGCATAGGGGTTAAGGAAATGGGGTTTAAATGGTATATGGAGCTTGTTGATAATAATATTAAAAATTATAAGTTTAAATAATAAGTAAGATTTTTTCCTGCTTTCCTGAAAAACAGTCTATTCTTTATAAAAACATAAAAATATTTATACAAGGGACGGGGTGGCTGAATCTCAACGCATATTGCTAAGCTGGATAGGGAAAACCGACCTCAATGCCGCCGAAAATATCGAGGCGGCGGGCATTGGGCCTATTGCGCAGGCTGTCTTACAGCGATCCTTCGATCAGATTTATCTTTTCAGCAGCTATCCCGACAATGAAGCCCGTGGCTTTATCGATTGGCTCGGGCAACATACCGGCAGCGCGATTCAGTACCACCCCGTTGTACTGTCGAGCCCCACGCATTTTGGCGAGATCTACCAGGCGGTATCGCACTGCATTGAAAACATTCCGGCGTATCAGGATGCGAAACTGACATTTCATCTGAGTCCCGGCACGCCGGCAATGGCGGCCGTCTGGATCATTCTGGCAAAAACCCGCTTTGCCGCGGAACTGATCGAATCCTCGAAAGAGAACGGCGTCAAAACCGCCACGGTACCCTTTGAGCTCTCGGCCGAGTATATCCCCGATCTTTACAAGCGTGCCGATGCCGATATCGCCCGGCTGAGCGCCGGTTTGCCGGATGAGGCGCCGGCGTTCTCGGCGATCGTCCATCAAAGCGACGTGATGAAGCGGGTCGTCGCCAAAGCCCACCGTGTAGCGCCCCGATCCGTGCCGGTCCTGATCGAAGGCGACAGCGGCACCGGCAAGGAACTGCTGGCGCGCGCCATTCACAACACCAGCCCCAGGCGGGACAAGCCTTTCATCGCCGTCAATTGCGGCGCCATCTCGCCGGAACTGGTCGAGTCCGAATTTTTCGGCCACGAGAAAGGCGCTTTCACCGGCGCGGCCGGCAGCAGACACGGCCATTTTGAAACCGCCGACAACGGCACGCTGTTTCTCGATGAAATCGGCGAATTGCCGCTGGCCATGCAGGTCAAGCTGCTGCGGGTATTGCAGGAAGGCGAGGTGGTCAGGGTCGGCGCCAGCAGACCGGTAAAACTCAACGTGCGCATCATCGCGGCAACTCACCGCGTACTGATCGATGACGTGGCGGCGGGGCGCTTCCGGGAAGACCTGTTTTACCGACTGGCCGTCGCCATCATCAAATTGCCCGCTCTGAAAGACCGGGCCGGGGATCTGAATCTACTGATCGATTCCTTGCTGGACAGGATCAACAAGGAGAGCGTCGCGGAGCCGGCCTGGGTCAATAAGAAACTTTCTGTTTCCGCAAGAAACGTTCTGCTCAATCACGACTGGCCTGGTAATATACGCGAACTGGCCAATACCCTGACCCGGGCCGTGCTCTGGTCCGAGGCGGAGTTCATCGGCCAACAGGACATTGAGGACGCGCTGCTGAAAAGACGGCAGACCGACGCAGCGGCGGAAACCATCCTGCATCAGCCCATCGAAAGAGGCTTTGATTTACAGGCCGTTATCTCCGAAGTTGCCGAGCACTATCTGCACCGGGCGCTCAAGCTGACCGGCAACAACAAAACCAGGGCCGCGGAACTGCTCAAGTTCAGCAATTACCAGACGCTCAACAACTGGATAAAAAAATACAATATCAGACTGTAATTGGCACGCTTCTCGCTAATTACAGCTCATGGACAGACTCATCATGCAATCACTGAACTTCGAATTCATCAGGCCGCACCGGCCCGAACTGGCTGATCTGGGCGGCCTGGCCGAATACCATCTGTACGTCGATCCCGGCAGCAGCCTGGTGAAACTGCGCACGCTGGCTGAGCAGGTCGTCAAAACCATTCATCAACTGGAACGCCTGCCGAAACTGCACCGTCCGCAGTTGATCGACCTGATCAACGATGCGGCCTTTCAGGAAGTCGCCAGCAAACCGCTGATCACTAACCTCAATTATCTGCGCATCCATGGCCGTATGGCGGATGAACCTTAGAAATATAGAACCGTAGGGTGGATTTGCCTTGGCAATCCACCAACAAACGGCGCCTTGAAACCGTCATATTCCGCAATGTTACCGGCCTGCTTGAAATGGTGGTTTGCTGCTCGAAAGCGCCCTACGCGTTGATCCGCATTCGATCCAGGAACACTTGGAAACGGGAAACCAACATAAGCCAAAGGATAGACACATTTAATTTTCTCGAAATTATAAGGAGACAATATGACAGGCAATAGCGGCCCCCTGGGTGGTCCAACCAATAGGCCAGTGATAGATGAGGGTACTCTCATCCGGCACCGATCACCGTTACCTGGGCCGATTGGTATCACAGCCCAACCAGTCAATAGGTCAGTGATAGACGAAGGCACTCGCATCCGGCTCCAATCGCCGTCACCTGGACCGATTGGTATCGCCAATAGTTTGCACGTTACCCCGGAAAATGAATCCAGAGGATTAACGTCCGGAGAGATTAAAATGGCGAAAAAAATCTTTAAGAATTAGATCAACTACGCCAAGGTTAGGGTCCATAAGGAAGGCTATTTCCCTTTTGGACTGCAGAATGCCAGGACTGCTGTGACACCTAATGGGGAGATGTATTTTCCTCCTTTAAAATTTCTAGAGGACTTCTCAACTTCTAATGATTTGAAAAAATGCTGGTTTATGCATGAGATGACTCATGTATGGCAGCATCAACTGGGTTATTGGGTTATGTTTAGGGGCGCGTTCCGTCCAGGATTGGACTATAAATATACGCTTGATGCCCAGAGAAAGCTCTGCGATTACAATATGGAAGCTCAAGGTGATATTTTGGCAGATTACTTTGCGTTAAAGTTTCTTAATAATCCAAGTGCTGTCAAAAATCAACTCAGTACCGATTCAACTGTAACCTACTCAATTGATGATTATGAAAGAACATTGAAAGACTTCCTGATCAATCCAGCAAGCAATAAAAATCTACCCTGACATATGAAAATATTCTTTTGTTTATCAATAGCCGTCGCGCTACCTCTTACGCAAATCAGCGGTTGTACTCCGATAAGAAAGGAAATTGGGCCGGCTATTGTTCAACAAAGCGGCAATCTCCCATGCTTTTCCATTGAAAACACTGAAAAAACCCGAGCCGGCGAAGCAAATCTTAAAGCTATAGAGGTTATAGGGGAGCAGGGCAGTAAAATCTGGTTTGTCGAGTTGAAAAAATCCTCTCCGTTCACTCCAGATCAGTGCATTCCTTATGGTCAAACGACCGATGTGTATACAACCAAGGTGCCAGCAGAACCATTAGTACCCGGACAGGTGTATGGGGTAGCAATCTATGCGCCGATGGAAAGATATCCGTATGAGGTGCATGGGTACACTGCGGACTTCTGTTTGCTTAAACGTCCCGGACAAGAGATCCTTGTACATCAAGTCCAATTTGACCCAAAAACATCGCGATGGCTGCGCGAAGTCTGCAAAACTGATGTGCCGAATTGATCATTAGTAAGGTGGCGCTCAATGAAGCGCAACACGTAACATGCGATAGCTGAGCTACAGGTAAAAATGATCATTAATATTTGAACTTTAGTCGAGCATCTGAATAAGGAATAAAACCACAGAGAGCACAGAGTTCACAGAGGTTGAGAGAAATGAATTCTCTGTGTTTCTCTGTGCCCTCTGTGGTTAATCAAACATGAATTGCCGGCTCAAGAGATTATTGTAATTCGACAGTTTGTAACCATTAAATTCGAGGCAAGAAAAATGTTAAAAAGTTACGAAGCATTCTATGACAACGGTAAATTGAAATGGCTGGGTATTCCACCGCATATTAAAAAAGCCAAAGTGATCGTCGTGGTCGAAGAAGAGGAATTTGAAGCTGCGCATGATCAATCAATTAAACGATTAAAAGGCATCGCTCCTAAACCCGCGCATGCAGTCAGCTTGGAAGATATGGATAAAGCCATTCAAGATGAAGGGGCAAAACGTTGATCGGGCTGGATACCAATGTCATCATCCGTTATATCGTTCAGGATGACGAACAACAAGCCAAATTGGCAACGGATTTGATCGAAAGTCAATGTTCCAGCGAAAATCCGGTATTTATCAACGAAATTACGCTATGCGAAATCGTATGGGCGCTAAAGCGCGCTTATGGTTACGAAAAAACAGTGATTATAAACATTTTAAGACAATTGCTGGTCAGTCGGGAAATCACTATTTCATCGCATTCTGAAGCATGGGCGGCATTTCATGATTATGAAAACGGCAATGCCGATTTTTCGGATTGCTTTATCGCTCAGCTAAACAAACAAAGAGGTTGTCCGTTTACGTATTCGTTCGATAAGAAAGCCTGCCAGCACGGTCTTTTTAAATTGTTGTCCTGAAAGGTTGTAAGTACCGAACAACAAAAACAGCCACCATGAATAAAACCGAACTTCCCGATAATTACCCCCAATGGCTGGTAGGGCTGAAGAGGCAAATCGTCTCGGCCCAGCAGCGCGCCGCTTTGGCCGTCAACCAGGAGCTGATCCGGCTGTACTGGCAGCTCGGTGCCGACATTTTGCAGCGCCAGGCCGAGCAGGGCTGGGGCAGCAAGGTGATCGAACGGCTGGCTGAGGACTTGCAGCAAGCTTTCCCGGATTTGAAAGGATTTTCGGCGCGTAATATCAAGTACATGCGCGCTTTCGCCGAAGCCTGGCCGATAACCGCGGCATCACCCTCAATTGTGCAACAGCCTGTTGCACAAATTCCCTGGGGCCATAATCTGGTGTTGCTGGCCAAGCTGAAAACGCCGGAGCAGCGCCTGTGGTATGCCCGTAAAACGATAACGCATGGCTGGTCGCGCAATGTGCTGGTGCATCAGATTGAAAGCGGCCTGATGCAGCGCGAGGGCCAGGCGGTCAGCAATTTCAGCCGGAACCTGCCCGATGCGCAATCCGAACTGGCTCAGGCAACGCTGAAAGACCCGTATATCTTCGATTTTTTGAGCATAGGCGCAGAAGCGCGCGAGCGCGACATAGAACAGGCACTGACGCAGCACATCACTCAGTTCCTGCTGGAACTGGGCGCCGGCTTTGCCTATGTCGGGCGGCAGGTCGAGCTGAACGTGGGCGGCGATGATTTTTATCTGGATTTATTGTTCTACCATCTGAAATTGCGCTGCTATGTCGTCGTGGAGCTCAAAACCGGTGATTTCAAGCCGGAGCATGCAGGACAATTGAGTTTTTATTTAAGTGCGGTAGACGCCCGGATCAAAAGCGAACAGGACGCCCCAAGCATCGGTTTGCTGTGATGCAAGACCCGCAACAAGCTGGTCGCGGAATACGCCCTGCGCGACAACAACAAGCCGATCGGCGTCGCGGAATACCAGCTGGCCCAGGCGCTGCCCGCCGATCTGGAAAATCAGCTGCCCAGCATCGAACAGATCGAGCGTGAACTGGAAAAAGAGGCTTGAAACATTGGTTTTATAACCGGTTGAAAATACAAAAGGTATTTCGCCGGCTGTTTATTGATGAAGTTTAGTTAAATTCAGGACAAAAGGACCGATTAATGGACAATTTAGCTTTGAGCGCTCTGCAGTTGGATTCCAGACTCGATCACTGTATGGTTTATCAGTATCGGATTGTTTATCACAAGTTTGATGAAACTGAGGCAGGTGAAAAGCTGGCCCGGAAAGCAGCTTATGAATTATGGAAGGTTAACAATTTTGGATTGCTGACCAATCTGGGCGCTAGCAGCATTCTCTCCTTAAAATCATTATCACAGCTCTCAATCGATTCTCCCCTGTTGCAGGCGAGCTTGAAAGCGGACGGACAGCTGGAACTCGATTGCGGCAATGAGCAGCACCAGGAAGCCTTGCAAAGATTGGTCAATCAGGACATTAATAAAGCCGCCTGGAACCTGAAACAGGCCAGCGAAGGCAAACTGGATTGCAGAAAATCTCCCGGCGGCCATGCTGAAATCTTTGAGCCGTCCCACTCTAGCCGAATCAAAGCGCACAGCACTTATCTGGACGCATTTTGTACGGTGCGGCTCATTCCGGAAGTCCTGTCCGACGGTACGGTTTTGATTGGCTTGCATCTCAAACACAGCCTTACGGCTAAAGCCGATATTTCCCTGCAATGGGTTATTGATCATAGGCCAGACTGGCTGATATCCATTGAAAAAGTGCGCCACCGTTATTACGAACCGGGCAAAGCGCCTTTGGTTGCCGAATTTGTGAAGGTTGATGATTCGATCAATGGCAGCAGCTTGTTACCCCACTTGGGTAAGTCGCTGGTTGCTTACCATCAGGAAAAAGGTTTGCTCTCAGCCGGGCAGCTGGCAGAGGCTGCAACATCCTCGCTGATTAAAGTCAGATACGGCCAGAAAGAAGCGGACCATGTCGCCAGCCTGGTGGAGCCTATGTTTGATTTTGATACCCTGAGCAAGATTGATTCGCCTTTTTTGAACAGGCTGGCCAAAGATTTGAAATGGTCGTTGGATGACCGGATAAAAACCAGTGCCGAAATGGTTAAAAGGCTTTATCTGCCTGGTTTTAACCGCAAACTGGTACAGGTGGATTACCAAAATCTGAGCAGAAAGCGTTTTAACCATAATCTGATGCTGCAGTTTGCTGATGGCGCCAGATCAGGCCATGAGCAGGATGTTTTAAAATACAAAGCGTTTGCAGACATGACCCGAGCTAGGGTTATTCCGTTGGTCGTCGGCGAACGGAACAATACTGAATCCAATCGGCAATTGCTGCGTAACGCCTATAATGCTCTGAGACAGTTGACTAAAGCGGAATTGCCGCCGTTTACAAGCTTTCCGCCTTCTATTGGAAACGCTGACGAACTGGATGCAAGGCTACATAAAAAATGTCCGGATAATGCTATTTTGCTGATCGGTTTAACGGAAAAATCCGACAAAGCCGCAATACGCGATACGGCGTTCAATTACGGTCTGGTGACCCAGTTTATGCGACTCGACCACAAACCGAAGGTATACGATTCTTTCTATTTCAATAATGTCGCCGCCGGCCTGTTCAGCAAAGGCGGCGGGCAATTGTGCGCAGTCAACGATATGCCGGGCGAGACTGAACTTTTTATTGGCCTGGATATGGGGGGCGTGAACGTCCGTGCACCCGGTTTTGCATTCCTGTTTCTGAACTCCGGCGCCCAGCTGGGTTGGCAATTGGCCGATAAGCAGCAGGGTGAGAAGATGCAGGATGATGCACTAAGCAATCTGCTGGAGAAAAGTCTGAAAACCTATCTGCGCTCAACCGATGGCCTATTGCCAAGACGCATCACCTTGCACAGGGATGGCAGGTTTTACGAATCGATTAACGTGATTGAACAGTTCGAGCAAAAGCACGGCGTGAAGCTTGATGTGCTGGAGGTATTGAAATCCGGTGCGCCGGTGCTTTATCGCCGGGAGCGGTCAGCAGATGGGAAGAAAGTGTTCAGCAACCCAGGCGTGGGCGATGCGGTGTTCCTCTCGGATCGGGAAGTGATCCTGTCCACTTACAGCGGTGAAGAACTGGGTAAATCCTGGGGCAATAAGGTCAGCGTCAGGCCGTTGCGGTTAAGGAAACGCTACGGAGAGACGGCCTTATCGGTTCTTGCTCATCAGGTTCTGGTGTTAAGCCGGATTCACGGCGCATCGTTATATCGCCATCCCCGTCTGCCGGTTACAACGCATCACGCAGACCGCTTTGCGACGCTGAGACAGGATGCCTGTATCGATGCGCTTTCCAAAATGGACAGGCTTTGTCCGGTTTATCTTTGATTTTTTTTAACGAAAAGGAAAAATGCTTCGTGAGCATCCAAAAATATTCCGTCAACCAACATCTGATTGAATCGCTGCTGAACTGGGTTAAATCCGGCGAAATAGCCATTCCGGAAATACAGCGCCCGTTTGTCTGGGAGGCCGCGCAAGTGCGCGACCTGCTCGACAGTCTTTACAAGGGTTATCCGGTCGGCTACATCATCGTCTGGAAAAATCCCAATGTAAAACTGAAGGATGGTTCATTTTCGCAAGGCAAGAAAGTATTGATCGACGGACAACAGCGCGTCACGGCGCTGAGTGCGGCTCTGATCGGGCGGACGGTAGTCAATAAGGAATACAAGCAAGTACGCATCCGTATTGCGTTTAATCCCCGGGATGAACGCTTTGAAGTAACCACGCCAATTATCGAAAAAGACAGGGCATGGATACCGGATATCGTGCCAGTCATGCAGGGCGAGATCAGTTTGCTGAAATTGATCCGCCATTATACCGATGCGAATCCTGGGATGGATGAAGACCAGCTGGAATGCGTGCTGAGCCGGTTGATGGGCATTACTAAGAAGCAGATTGGCATGATCGAGTTGGATGCGGATCTGGACATCGAAACCGTAACCGAGATTTTTATCCGCATTAACCGGGAAGGCGTGACCTTAAGCCAGGCCGATTTCGCGATGTCGAAAATTGCCGCCAATGAAAGCTATGGCGGCAATTATTTACGCAAGGCCATTGATTATTTCTGCCATCTGGCAGTGGCGCCGGAGTTTTACAGTCATATTGAAGGCAATGATCTGGAATTTGCCAAAACCGAATATTTTCAGGCCATGCGCTGGCTACGCAACGAGAATGACGATTTATATGATCCTTCATACACGGATATGCTGCGGGTTGCGTTTACTTCGCAGTTTTCCAGGGGAAAGCTGGCGGATTTGGTCGGCCTGCTGTCCGGGCGCAATTTTGAAACCCGCACTTATGAGGCCGATATTGAGGAAGCTTCCTATACCAGGCTGAAACAGGGCGTCATGCAGTTTATGAATGAAACGCACTTTAAACGTTTCCTGATGATTATCAAATCGGCGGGTTATGTCGTCAATAAGCTGATTCGTGCACAAGCGCCACTGAATTTTGCTTATATTCTGTATTTGAAATTGCGTGCTGAAAACTACGATCAAAATACGATCGAGTACTACGTCAGACGCTGGTTCGTGCTGACCGCTTTAACAGGGCGTTATTCGGGGTCGCCGGAAACGCGCTTCGATTATGACATCAAGCAAATCGATACGCAGGATTTTGGCAGCTATCTGGCATCCATTGAAGAGGCGGAATTATCGGATGCTTTCTGGAATATCGGCCTGGTGCAATTGCTGTCCACGTCAAATAGCGCTCATCCGGCATTTAATGCCTTTTTGGCGGCTCAAGCCGTCAATAATGACAAAGGCTTTCTATCCAAGCAGATTACCGTAAGAAGCTTGTTGGAACATAAAGGCGACATTCACCATATTTTTCCTAAAAACTATCTCAAGAAGAAATTTAACCTGGCGCGCGGGCAATACAATCAGGTTGCCAATTATGTTTACACCCAGTCGGAAATCAATATCGCCATTGCCGACAAACCACCCGGTGACTATATGGCAACGGTTATTGCGCAATGCCAGTCCGGAAAACCGGTATTAGGCGGCATTCAGTCAATGGCTGAATTGCGGGCCGATCTCGCCGCTAATGCCATACCTGAGAGTCTTATTGAAGCAGGGGAGTGTGATTATCAGAGATTCTTAACTGAACGGCGCAAGTTAATGGCGGAGAAAATCAGGCATTATTACTTTGCGCTTTAATCAATATTTCTTGCTGGTTTTAGACTTCGGCCTTCAGGCCGAAAGGAGCGCTCGCAACAAGCGAAGCGAAGTTGCTTTCTTGGGCGCGGATTGGGAAGGGGATGCAGACCTCTTCCCAATCATTGGCTTCATCCCGCAGGGATGTTTCCATTGCTTTATAAAAGGCCTCTTTATCAATATCGGATAACCGATGAAGAGTTTGAGGCTTTAAGCGCTAGATTAGGTTTGTCATTAATCTCCAAACAGTTACCGCGCGGGAATGTTTTTTCTGTCCTTTATGAAAGTTCAGCACCCTTGCCGATGTCATTTTACGGGGTTGGGTTGCGGTCGCGCCGTTCCAGGCAAGGATTGGTCAGTAACAACGCTGTCAGCCGCCCCAGCAGCAGGTCGGGTTCGAGTCCAACCGCCGCAATAAATCCAATGCGTGGTTTTTGACCAGGTTGAACGATACCGCCCGGTTCACTGTTTGCTGATGCTGGGTGGCTTTGGTGTCTATGCCTGGCAGATTGAAATCGATTATTGCCAATAACGCTAAGAATTAGTTGACAGTGGGTGAAACCAGACTAAACTCATGCTCGATTTCATCAATTGATAAAAACGATGCAATCCGAACTTTTGAATTGAGCAAACAAGACCGGTTTGACGTACGCGTAGTTAAAAGCAGCTGAGTTTTAGGGATAGCTTTTTGTTTGTGCGCCTGGGCTTACAAGTTAAGCCGGCCATCCTTTAGGGAGCAAGGAAGAATGACGGTGACATTACCTCAACACCAAAGAAACCACTCACTGTGCGGCATTTTCGTCATCGGGCTGTGCCTGCTGTTTTCTTCTCTCCCGTCGATGGCCGCATCCGCCGTCGCGTTCGAATGGCTCGCCAGCAAAAGCAACCTCGACGGCAGTTATGCGCAAACCAGCGATATCGCCACGCCTTATCAGGCAACGTCCGAGGTATTGCGTGCGGCTAAACGCTATAATCAAGCTCCGCAGATCAATGCGGCCGCTGCGCAGGCTTTCATCACTGCCGAGACGCTGTCAGGCACCGAAACCTTATCCCGAAAAATCATCGCCGCCGCCGAAGCCGGCAGTGGCGTTTCGACTTTAGTCGATGAATTAAAGACCTTGGCCCAGGCCGATGGCGGCTTCGGCGCCTGGGCCGGCTTTCAGTCCACTGCGTTGGATACGGCCTTCGCCTTGCAGGCGTTACATGCGGCCGGCTATGACAATACGCCGGCTGCGATGAGCGGTCTCCAGTATTTACTGAACGCCCAGCAAGCCGATGGCGGCTGGGCGATAAGCGCAAACGAGTCCGGCGCCTATGTGACGGCCATGGCTGTGATCGCGCTGAGCCCTTACAAAGCGATGTTCTCAGAGGTTCCGTCTCGATTGAATGCCGCCCACAATTTCTTGCTGGCAAAGCGTGATGGCATTGGACTTTGGGGCGAAGATTATGCCAGTGCCAGCGTTCTGATAGCGCTGTTGTCCGATGGTGCCGATGCCTCGTTGCTGCGGGCGGGCGCTGAAGCATTAGCGAACAGACAAGCGTCGAACGGCAGTTGGTCCGATGACGTGTTCAGCACGGCGCTGGCGCTAAGGGCTTTGGCGCTCTATAACGCCGCTAATTCGGGCGCTTCCGGAACGCAAGCCGGCACCCTTGTCGGCTATGTCGTTAAGGAAAACGGTCATGAGCCGATGGCTAACGTCGAACTCTCGCTGGCCTCGGTAGCCGGCTATGCCGTTCTGAGCGACAGCACCGGTTACTTTAAGATGACCGGCGTGCCGGTCGGCACGCAAACGATTGTCGCGCATAAAAGCGGCTATTACGATCTCAGCCGTGTCGTGACTGTTGCGTACGACCAGATTGCCGAGGCAGGGACCTTGGCCTTGGCCTCTGATCCGGCAATAGGCTCAGTAACTGGCCGCATTGAGGCCAGCCTAGACCAGGCAGCGATAGAAGGCGCCTCGGTTACCTTGACCGGGCCGCAAGGCGCGAGCATTAGACTCAGCGATGCCAGCGGCCATTTCGAATGGACGGCGTTGTCGCCCGGCGACTATGCCGTCCAGATCGACAAGTCGGGCTATTATCCGGTGACGGGCGTCTTGACCGTGGCTGGCGGCGCCAGCGTGGCGCTGAACCAATCCTTAGTTAAGGTCGGCTCCTATCTGGACGATACGCCGGCTGATGTCTTCGGCAAGCTGGTCGACGCCGAAGGCGGCCAGCCATTGAGCGGCGCTCACATCGAGATTGCCGGCGGCGCTACGGCAGCGACCGGCAGCGACGGCGCCTTTGTCTTTAAAGCCCTGCCGCGCGGCAGTTATCAAGCGTTATTGACGGCCGATGGCTATCAAAGCCAGGCCTTAGCGTTTGTCTTCAGCCCGGGAGCGGCGGGCGACTTGGGGAAATTGCGGCTGTATCGTTTCGGCGGCACGGTTGTCCCATCCACGTTAGCCTTATCCGGTCGCGTGATCGATGGTTTGAACGGAACGGCCATCGCCAACGCCACGGTTGAATGGCTTGAAACCGGCGAAAAAGTGTCGACCGGCACCGACGGTACCTTCGCGATAGCGGGCATCGATACATTAAGTTTTACGCTTGTCATTAACGCACCATCGTTTGCTCAAAAGACCTTCGGCATCAACGTGACAGGCTTTGGCGAAGTTTTCCAAGAATTTTCCTTGCCGCCGGACAACAGTGACAGCAATGCCACAACCAGTGCCTTGAGCGGTCTTATCACGGACAATGTCAGCGGCTTGCCCATTGCCGGGGCCAAAGTGACTTTGCAGTCCGGGCAGGGCGGAACAATCACGACCGGCAGCACCGGCCAATTCGAGTTCACCGGCATCACTGACTTGAACTTTTCCCTGAACGTGACGGCAGAAGGCTATTTTGCCGCCACGCGGCAGCTGAATTTGGCCGCGTATGGCAATTATGAGACGGAAATCGTGTTGGAACCGCAAACAGCCGCGGTGGAAAGTTTCCAAATCGTCTCGTTAACACCACCGCCGCAGGCCGCGGGTGCTAATGAGACGCTGCTGTTCAGCACCGATATCGCCAATTTGCTGGACACGGACCAGGAAGCGACCGTGCTGGGCGAGATCGTCAATGCCGAAGGCATGCCGATCGCCACCGTCTCGCCTTATGCGCCGGGCACCACCGAGCCTGTCAGCCAATTCCATTTTGCCGCGAATGAAAGCAAGACGCTGACCGTGCCGTGGCTCACGGCTCAAGCGGCGCCCGGCGCTTACCGGTTAATTTTGCGCGTGATCAAGCCGGGCACGATCGACCGGTCATTGCCGTTTGGCCAAATCCTGGCCGAAAATCAGGCGTTCGGCGAAATAGTCGCGATCAGCGCCTTTGGCGGCGCCTTGGATCTGAATCCGCCATTGCTTCAGGCGGGTTCGCAAACCCCGGTCAAACTCGATGTGTTCATCGGCAACATCGGCAACACCGGCTTGAGCGATGTGCCTTTGACACTCACCATTGAACAACCGGGGACCGGCACCGTTCTCCATCAGGCGACGACCACGCTCGACACGCTGGCCGTCAATGACTATCGCTACCTGTCGTTTGGCGAGTGGATGCCGACCGCCGAAGGCAATCTCCCTTTAAAAATTCGAGCGACAGACGGTCAAGTCAGTGGTGAAATAACCGGTACACTTTATGTTGGCGACAAAGCCTCCGGTGCTTTTACAGTCGATAAAACCGTAGTCCCCGAAGGTACTCAAAACGTTCAGGCCAAAATTACGCTAGAAGGCGTCGATACTGCGCTAGGCACATTGATCGATCCATTATACTTTGCCGTTAAGCAGGCCGTTATAACCGGCGGCGAATACACCGCAAAAGGAGCGTTACAATGGCAAAAGACCAATCGCTGCCTGGGCTGCCATATCCAAACGCAAAGTCTGGTCGGTGTCGCCGCGGCGTATCAGAAAGGCTTGGGCGATAAAGCCTCGGCCAATAAGTTGTACAACACGATAGCCAGCAGCCAGCAGGAAGATGGCGGCTTACGCGCTAATCATCCTTATTACACCAAAACGCAAACGGCATTGGGTTTATGGTCGCTAACCCAGTGGGATGATTTGAAAGAATCCTTCAGAACCCTGTATCAGGCAGCCAAGCATTTATACGCTCGAAGGTCGCAATCCGGTAACCAAACCTGGTGGACACGGGATTATGCCGGAGGCTGGTGGACTTCAAATGAAGCCCATACCGCCCTGACGGTAAAGGGTTTTGTGAAACTGCTGGAAGCATCGAAAAGGCTAGACTTAACGACTGTTTCAGATTACAGCCTGCAAAGTTTAGGAAATTTAGGCGGATCGGGATCGAATAACTTTCCGCTTGATCTCGAAGCCGGCCCTGATGGTTTGATCTATAACATAAAACGCAACGGTCAGATCGTGCAAATCGATCCGGCAAACGGCGTTACTCAAGTCATCGGCAGCTCGGGCCATAACAGTTACGGTCTGGCGATCGATGAAGACGGTACTCAGTTCATAGTCGGCGACAACGGCAGATTGACGCGGCGCAATCCGGATGGGGGGTTCAATTCCTTATTGTCCGGAGGCGGCACTTTTACCGATGTCGAAATAGGTCCGGACGGATTGCTGTATATCATCGACTACAGCAACCATCGGCTGCTGCGGCTGGCCGACCCCGACAGCGGCCAGGTCCAGGTCGTCGCCCAAGGCGGCTTGCTCAGCAACCCTTATAGCCTGGCGTTTGACGCCGAAGGCAACGCCATCATCGCCAACTACGGTGGCTGGAATATCATTAAGGTCGCGCCGAACGGCGCCGCTTCGGTATTTGCCGACGGTCTGCAATACCGGCCGGTATGGATTGCGGCCGATCAGCAAGGCGGTTTTTATTACAGTTCGCTGGAATATTCCAATTCCGGACAGTCAACTCCTTCAGGCATCAATTATCTCAGCCAAAACGGTGTGATAGAACGATTAAAGGGCGGTAATACCTTACGCGGCGCCGTGGTATTGAATCAACAAGCGTATGTAGCCAGTTACAACGGCAACCAGCTCTACGAAATCGTCGAGGCACCGATCAACGCCGCTCTGTTGGCGAATTACGCCAATGAAGTCACCCGTTCGGCAAACTATTTTCTGGCTCGCCATAAGGACAACAGCAGCGACAACATCGTCCAGGCCATGCGCTTAACGGGGCTGGCCGAAGCCCGCAAAGTCATTACGGACAGCACGTTATCGGCACAAGTCGATTCCGCCGTCGCTTATATCGAACAGGTGTTGCGGGCCAGGCAGCGAACGGATGGCGGTTGGGGACGCTATACCAACTCCAGCAGCGATGCGATGGTCACCGCGCTGGTTGGTTTGGCATTGGATTACACCAATCCGTCCTCCGACGACCCGATGGTGCGCAAGACTATTCAATATCTATTGTCGCAACAGCAAGGCGATCATTCCTGGAAAAGCAATAACGGCATTCTCTCCACCCGCCTGGCGGCGACCAGTTTGGTTGTCGCCTATCTGCCGGTCGCTTTGGAAAGATTAGGCGGTATCGATGTCGATTTACATCTGGCAACGCCCACCAACATTAATTTGTTACAGCCGTCGATTGCGCCGACTTCGCAAACGCCGGGCGATAATAATCAGTCGCATTATTTGTGGCAATTATTGGGCGTCACCTCCAGCAGCCGTGAGCTAGCGTTTAATCTGGATCTGCTCGACATGGTACTTGGCGAAGAACGGCCCGTGGCCAGTGAAGCCTATATTCAGTTCAAAAACTCGTTTAATAGTGAGCTGGTCCGGGTCGATTTAGCCATCCCGGCCGTACGGGGGGGCAGTGAACTCAGGCTGCAAGTGGCCACGGATAAGACGACCTATCAGGCCAATGAACCCGTGGTCATCGATCTAGGGGTGGATAACACCGGACCGACAGCGGCAGAAGGGTATATCGAACTGATGATACGAGCCGTTGGTTCGACCGATGCGCTGGCTAATTTGGCGCCCTTGACAGTGACTACAATTCCAGCCGGTGAGCAGATGGCGTTGATCAGCAACTGGATGACCGGGACGACCTTGGCGGATAATTATGAAGTTTTCGCCCGCTTGTTCGATACCCAGGATCGCCTGCTCGACCAGCAAACAGCACCGTTCGAGATTGTCCACGGTGACAGTCCGGTCATCGATGGCCGCGTGACGACCGATAAACCGCTCTATCAGGCCTGGGATCAAGTACGCATCGACGGGCGTATTGAAAATATCAGCGCCAATGCGATCCAGCCGCCGACCCGTTATGAATTGATCGTGAGCGATCCAACCGGACAGGTTATCTTGACTCAAAGCGGCCAGATCAATGAACTGGTGGCTGGCGCTCTGCAAGACCGGCAGTTCGAACTGGCGCTGGTGGATGCGCTGCAAGGCCAATACAGCGTAACCTGGTTGATTCAAGACGGTTTCAGCCGGGAACTGCTGGCCACACGGATGACGGCATTCACGGTGGAACGGCATATCCTGCAAGGCATTACCGGCCAAGTGCAAGCCAATCCGGTGCAGGTCTATCAGGGCGATTCGCTGCAATGTCTGGAGCAGGTGACTAACTTAGCGGCGGGTGCCGTCGCCGGCTTGACGCTGACCAGTCAAGTGGTCTCGGTCGAATCCAACCAGGTGATCCGGGAGTTCTCGCGTATTCAGGACTTAATCGGAGGACAGACTTTCAATGAGCAACGCGACATCAGCACCGATAGCCTGGCAATCGGCGAGTACGCCTGTATATTGAGTGCGGATATTGATGGCAAGAGGCAACAAATAGGCGCCGCACTGTTCGCCGTATTGGAGCCGCCGATCAAAATCGAAGGTCAGCTGGGCACCGGCGACCGTGGGCGGGTCCTGGTATTGCTCGACGAAGCGCCCAAGCATTGTGACGGCTTCAGCCTGATAGGCCTGGAAGCGGTGCTTGAAACGCCATTGACGACTGGAACACCGGTGACTGCCACGTTATATGATCCAAATGGCGCCCTGATCGATCAGGAAACCGGCCTGCTGGATGAGCGTTTGATTGACCAAAACCTGGGCAGTGGCGGCATAAACCTGATTCTGGACGATATAGCCCCGGACCATATCGCCGCCTCGGTCAGCGCTGTCACGGCGCTCGGCCAAGGTTACCGGCTGACGGTTTCGGCCGAAAATGGGATGGTAACCTTAGATAGCGATCTGATCGCCACCGACTGTCACGACACCCTGATGGTCGGCACTGTCCAAGGCGACCTCAGACTCACCGATGTGCAGAAACTGCCGGCCGCCAACGACCCGCTCGGCCCCAATCACGTACCGGACCTGGCCAGCCAGCGGACCATGCTTGAAACTCTGCTCAGCGAAGCCGGCTGGTCGTACACGATCACGACCAATGCCGACGATTTCACACGTGAACTGCGCAGCGGCGGCTATGCGACCTATCTGCTGCTGTCGGAGCACGTCAAACTCGACGAAACGGTACAAAAGGAACTGCGCGAGGCTGTCTACCGCTGCGAAGGCTTGGTCGAAGCCGGCGGCCATGACCAGCGCCAAGGCCGCCTCGACGAAGTCCTGGGCCTCAAATTCCTGGGCAAGCACCCCGGCACAAGCGGCGTCACGGTCCTGGCCTCCGAGGCCCATGTGCCGGGCGAGCTCTGGTTCAGTCTGACCGACAGAGCCCTGAAGGCCGACAGCCTCAGTGCCGATATCCTGGGCACGTTCAGCGGCACCGAGGCCGTGGCCATGACCACGCGGCGCTACGGCGACGGCCGGGCCGACTATTTTGGCTTCGATCTGCTCGCCGAAGCGGCCCTGCCCGGGGCCGACCCGCTGTATGCCGACCTGCTGCTGGATGCCCTGGCGCACGTGCATCCGGACAGCTTTCAGCCACTCGCGGGAGGCGTCTATCCACTGCACCTGCAGCTCACCAACCAGGGCATCTCGATCGCCGGCCAGGCCGTCCTGACCCTGCCGGCTGGCGTCGGCATAGTCGATAAAGGCACGGCAACCGTGAGCAATCACACCTTGATCTGGCCATTTGAGCTGCTCCCCGACCAGACCCTGGTCTTCGACAGCTGGATCAGCCTGCCGGCAGACCCCGTGCAAATCACCGCCTTGATCCAGACCGGCATCAGCCCCGACTTTAAAGACTATACGACGCTGACGCTGGCCCTTGATCCGCTGGCGGCGCTCATGCTGGAGGAAATACTCAGCGATGTACAGGCCCTGGATCCGGCTATCTACAAGCAAGTGATCAAGTATCTGCACTGGGCGATCCAGGACCAGGCCAATGGCGACACCGGCAGCGCTCTGGCCGCCTTGCTCCGGGCCAGCGACGCGCTGATCGCTATCGGTCCGGGCGCCGACGCTGCGGTACGGCTGCGGATCGCCGAAGCGCTGCGTAACTTGGCGCAACAACTATGATGTCTACATCGCAACGGAAACAAGAACAGGAACAGGAACTCAAAATGTCAACCTCACTGATCACCCTTATGCGCACCCGCAACTCGTTCATGCGCGGCACGGCTGCCACTGTGCTGATGGCGTTCAGCCTGATGATTCTGCAGCCGACCGTGGCTGCCGCCCAGGCCGCCGGCACGGCCACGGTCGCGCCGGATACCAGCGCCGAAACCCAGCTGTCCAAGACCCTGCAACGGATAGAAACACAACTGGCCAGAGCGGAAGAAAAACTGCAAAATCAGCAAGATGCCAGCGCGGAACGCTTTGAGCTCAAGCAACTGCGGCAGACCTTGATCCAGCTCGATGCCACGGTCAGGGAAGGCTTTACGCAGGTCGAGCAACATATCCAGGACCATCATCTGGATCCGGTCATCCTGGATCGCCATCAAGCCATGGTCGATCACTACCAGTTGGAGCTGCAAAGCCTGACCGATGAACTGGATGGCATCGAAACCAGCGGAGACGACTACAGCCGGCTGACCCATGCCAAAAACGCGAAGGGTCGGCTAAAAGCCCAACGAAACAAACGCAGCCAGCAGCCGTTCGACCCCAATCAACTGCCTAATGCCAGCCTGAAACCGCAACCCGACCATAAACCCAAAGAAAACAAGGCCGACTTTATCCAGGCCGGACTGACCGAAACCCCGGCCATTCAGCTGGCCGCGCTGGGCGACTTCACCTTCGACAAACTGGCCGAAGCCGGCAACCCGGCCTATCTGGCCGAAACGACCGAAATCGTCCTGACTCAGGCCATCAAGGACAAAGCGGCCGAACTCAATCACGATCCGGTCAAGATTTACCACTGGGTCAGAAATCATATCGAATGGCAGCCGACTTGGGGCGCGATCCAGAACGCCGAGCTGACCCTGTCCGCGCAACGAGGCAACGCCATGGACATCGCCAGCCTGACCATCGCCCTGCTGCGCGCCTCGAAAATCCCGGCCCGCTATGTGCACGGCACGATCGACGTGCCGGCCGTCGACTTCAAGAACTGGGCCGGCGGCTTTACCGACATTATGGCCGCGGCCGATTATGCCTCCTCCGGCGGCATCCCGATCACGGCCCTGATCAGCGGCGGCCAGATCAGCAAGATCCGTCTGGAGCATATATGGGTGGAAGCCGCGATTGATTTTCTGCCCTCGCGCGGCGCCAGAAATCTCGATGCCGACAGTTGGGTCTTCATGGATCCCAGCTACAAGCAATACGACTACAAGAAAGGCCTGGATGCGGTCGCCATCAGCGGCATCGATCCCGAGCAACTGGCGCAAAGCTTCATGAATAGCGGCACCACTAACGAAAGCGAAGGTTGGGTCACGGGCTTTGACGCCAGCATTCTGCAAAATGCCCAAACCGAGGCGCAACAAAAGCTGGAAGCCTACATCCAGAACAACCTGACCGATCCCACGGTCGGCGACGTCATCGGCGGGCGCCAGACGATCATCCAGGAATACCCAATGCTGCCGTCCAGCCTGCCCAACAAGATCGTCGTGACCGGCAGCCGCTACGACAAGCTGCCCAAGGCCCTGCAATATCGGCTGACTTTGGAATTATTTAATTCAAACATCGACAAAGCGCTTGACTCGCCATTTCTGAGTCACTCACTACCTTTATCACAAATTAGTCAGAAGCGGCTAGGGATTACTTATGTTCCAGCCACTCCGTCAGACGAAGCAGCCATGCAAACATATATTGAAAGCGGTGCAAGCTCCCTCCCTTTATATTTATTGGCGTTAAAACCAGTGATTAAATTGGATAAACAGGAATTAGTCACGGGGAGTGCTGTTGGAATGGGTAGCGATCAATTGCTCGATATCATAGTAACGTCACCTACACAAAGTTTTCGTATGTCCTATCATAGTCAAGCCGCTGGCGATGAAATGGTAGTGGGTGTGAATGGGGCCGGGCTAAACCTAGATCAAATTAAGGAACGCACACTGATAAATACAGAAGCCACAGCAGCGGAAAATCTCTACCAGATCGCGCTCAGTTATTGGGCGGAAGCCGACTATTTTACTCAGGCAATTGCATCAGTATTAGGCGTACAGGCAGCCCGTCTGCCTTCTGTTGGATTGTTCAGTTCCCCTTTAACAGTTGTTTATAATTTTGGCCTTCCTCATAAAGGCTATTACAGCAAACGAATAATTGATATAAAACGAAGCATACACACTGTAGGTTCTCCTAGTAATGAAGACAGCAAAAAATTTCTGTTACAGACCGGCCTCATGCATTCCTATTTGGAAGGTTCAATTCTTGAACAAGTGATTCGAAACTGGCAGAGTACGGGATTGTCATCAGCACAAGTATTAATTGATGCCAACCAACAAAAGATTCCGATATATCACTTAACAAACGTAAACTCCGCGCAATTATTACCGCAGCTAATTAACTTGGATTCCGCTGTATTGGCTGATGTGCGGGCAGCGCTGAATGCAGGGCTAGAAGTCATTATTCCCAAGCAGCAGCCCAGTAAGGCAGTTGGAGCTTCAGGTATGGGATATATTATTTCAGATCCGGAAACAGGAGCAGGGTCATACCGTATTTCGGGAGGGCTGGATGGAGGCGAGGGCGAGGCGCCTTGTGCTGAACCTCAGCCCGAGCCTCTGGTTAATGCAGTACATGACATTGTATTAACAGCAGTGTTACTTGCTATCCTTGTCTTCATCTTTGTGGAATCAGGAGGAGTCGCGGCACCTGTAATTCCTGAGTTAATGGCAGCTTTGGGTTTAACGGCATTAACCTTTCCTGCAACTGCCGGAGAGTTTTGCACTCCAATAGCGATTGGTTATCATGCTGGAGGAGATGATTTTCATAATGATAGTTGTGCAGACTTATCTCCACCAAATCAATTTCCTGGTAGCGATATTTGCGTATCAGATGGGACAGGTTCAAGGAAATTTGATGCGATTACTGGAAGTATACTATGGGAAGCCAAAACTGATAGTCTTGATAATTGGGAGCCTAGCAAAAGAGATTTTTTTGCTATCTTGTCAGTTCTTGGGAAATGGAAAGCCACAGCAGAAAATGAGTCGCCCATTGCAAGAAACTGTAGATTTGGTTATTACTTTGTTGTTGGTGATGCGGATTTAGCGACGGCTGCAAGAGCTGATACTAGCTTATCGGCTCTTGTTGATCAGTTTAAAGTAGATACTCCGCTTTGCTTGCAACCCTGGACAGGAAAATATCCCAAGAGGTGAAAAATGTCGCAAGTATTCGGGGTACGTCATGATTTAGTGCGTATTATTGCTCCGCCATTAAAGAGTGCGGGACAAATTGAAGAAGTGTATAGGAAATTGGAAGAGTTATTTCCTGAAATTTCCCAAGGAGGAATTGCATATCCTATAGGTGAAAACACCTTAAGTGTTAGTGATAGGTCAATTTATATTAAGAATAATTTAGATAAAAAAGGGATCTCTCTTGGTGATAAACACTTAAATTTGTATTTTACCTGCAGTAATATTTCATATCCTTTAGGTACTACTGGCGTTAATTATTGTCGAATAACTCTAGGAATTAAAAGGGGAGCCATTTCTATTTCTAATCTTATTTGGCTCAAAATGATTTCGGATATTTGCGAAAAATTTGATGCCTATTGGGGGATTTCTGCAATGGGTGACGATTATTATCAATTGTGTGAAGTGCTTCAAAGAGATAGGTTTTTTAAAGAAGAGAACAACTTTATTACGGATAAAGAGAGTGCCGAACGAATTCGAGAACTTCTCGGCAAATATAACGAACTTAGCAAATTACCGAATTTAGATTTGTCAGGTCATGCTTATAGGGTTCATGATTTGCGCATTGTGCCAGAATTAGGATGGATAAATTATTGGAATCAAAGTATCTGCGAATACAATGGAATTTGTGACATTCCTTCAATAGCTGGATGTGAAACCCAAGGGTTCAAAACTAATTCAGCAGCCTGTGTTTGGTCTTTAACTACTGAACCTTGGGAAATTAGAAAAATAACACATAGGAAATGTATAGTAGAAGCTTACAAGTCATTTCCTAAAGTGGGCCTTAGGCTCTATTGATATTTGATCAAAGGGGTCAGACTCGATTGATTTTGATGGGTTTCCCGCGCAGCATCAAGCCTGGCGGCGTGGGGTCATCAATGGGGTCAAGTTCTGGCTGCGGCTGGGCAATGTCGCAAATTCTAGCGGCTGGGATCTCGTCCCGGTAATTATTGGCCAGCAGCTGATGTAGGGTATCATCCATCCTATGCAGAAATTCCGAACCTTAAACTTAAGGTTTCAATCACGTTTGGATCTCCCGGCAATCCTATAAGAGCCAAATCATTAATATGCCCAACTCCCTCTCGCATGTCATAGGCTTCGACGACGCTCCGTTCCCGCGCGCACATAAAGGCGATGTGCTGCTGGTGGGTGCGGTATACGCCGGTCTGCGGCTGGAAGCGGTGTTGAGCGGCAAGGTCAGGCGCGATGGGGTCAACGCCACGCGGACCCTCATCAAGCTGATCAGCGGCTCGCGATTTGCCGGTCACTTGCAGCTGGTGATGCTGCAGGGCATCGCCTTTGCCGGTTTTAACGTGGTCGATCTGCCGCTGTTGCACGAGACGCTCGGCCTGCCGGTGCTGGTGGTCATGCGCAGGCGCCCCGATATGCAGACGATCAGACAAACCCTGCTGAATCATGTGCCAGGCGGCCAGCGCAAATGGCGGCTGATCGAACGGGCAGGGCCGGTGGAGCCGGTGCGACGGGTTTTTGTGCAACGGCAGGGCCTGACCCTGGCCGATGCCGACCGGACGTTGCGGCGGCTTGCGGTCAACAGCCATATCCCGGAACCGTTGCGGACGGCTCATCTCATAGCCGGCGGCATCGCCTTGGGGGAAAGCCGGCACCGGCCGTGATTGGCGGACATCCTCATCCCCTTGACTATTCAATTGCGGAATTTGGAATGATGGGAAGAAGCCAGTCCTGCGCTATACGATCGGCCCCTGTTTTCCGGTTGCGCCGCCAGAGCAATCGCCGTCCGCTGGCTTTGGGTAAACGATAACAGCGGCTGGCAGTCTTTAAGCAAGGTCTCGACGATGGTGCTCGATGCGGCAGGCTGGGCAAGACGCAGGGCATTGATTTTCATGCGCTTCAATCTGTTTGAATCCTCCAGTAGCCGCGCCAGTTTGAAAGGCAGCGTGGTCAAGTCATTGCACTTAATGGCAATGCCTTCTTCCAATAGGTGATCGCTATTTCTTTCTTCTTGCCCGGGGATGGGGGAAACCACACACATGGGCAAGCCGCAGGCGATGGCTTCGGCGGTGGTCATTCCGCCGGGTTTGCCTATGAAAATATCCGCCATTTTCATCAGTTTGTGCATCTCGTCGGTATAGCCCAGCACTTTGAATCGGGTGCTTTGATGCCCGACTATCCGCAGGATGCGCTGCTTCAGTCCATCGTTGCGCCCGCAGACAACCACCGTCTGCACGTTGCTGTTCATGCCGAGCATGCGTTCTACCACCAATTCCATGGGACCTATGCCAAAAGCTCCTGCCGACAGCAGCAGAACCGGCTGTTCAGGGTTCAGCCCGGCTCGCAGCCGCTCTTCCTTGCGGTTGATTGGATGCTGAAACACAGGGTCTATGGGGATGCCCGATACCGTGATTCGCTCGCCGGGTATCCCGAGCATTTCAAGGTGGGCCCTGGTTTCATCGATAGCGACAAAATAGCGATGGGATGAGCCCGATAACCATTTGGCATGAAGATCGAAATCCGTTATCACCGTCGAGAGATGGGCCTGCAGCTGTTGGGTCGCCATCAGGTGCGAAATAATGTTGGCAGGCATGAAATGGGTGCAGACGGCGATGTGAGGGGAGAAGTCCCGGATAAAGCGCACGAGTGGCCTGGTATTCAGCCGGTCTAGCGTCTGCCGTATTCGGTTTGTGCGCCAGGGGTCGTCGCTGGTTTTATACCACCAGCCGAGGAAATCCGGCGCGGATCTCACCAGCGATGTGTAAATACCGGAATGAATATCCTGGAACAGCCTGTTAGAGTATTGCAGTGCATCAAGGTTGATAATCTCCGCAACCCGGCCGTCAGCGGCAAAGGATTTCTCCAAAGCTTCAGCCGCTTTGATGTGGCCTGTTCCTATACCCGCCGACATAATCAACACTCTTTTTTTCATTAATAGTGAACGAACCTGTCTGAGTTGTCTGAAACCGGGATAAAACCGCCTTATGGCCGTGTCAGTTGCCGGGTTCCAGATGTTTATAGTCAGTGAGTATTGGCCATGATCGAGCATCAGGGTGCCGCAACTCATTCATACTGAATAGGAAGCTTTTTGCATCATCCGTTGCCGATATCGTATCCGTCGCTTTGACTTAAATTGCAGGAGCGTGAATGTTATGGCTCCCGCAACTGACTTGTCTTTCCGTCCATCCCCGGCGTTGCCTACAGGGTGTAGGTAAGGGGCGGAAGCTTTGCGCAACAGTTGCACAGCTTGCCATGCGCCTGTTTGCGCGTCTTGCAAATGAACAGAAATCCTGCCTCGATCGCGGGTCTTGTTTCATTCCCGTTCCTTAGCGTTGTATTTCATGCAGGCTTCGGAGCGATAGCCACAAACACTTTACTCAGACGCGGATTCAATCCGGTTTGTTCCAGGCCTTGAGGTCAGCGGCCTGCCCGGAGCCGTCGGGTGCCTGGTTTTAAAACCGCAGAGGCTGGGCAAGCTATTGCTTTGCCTCTCTTGATCATTATTATCCGATGTTAGGCGTGGACCGTTTTTCTCCCCCTTACCGCGCATTGCCAAAGAGGGCGTAGGGTAAGCAGTGCGTACCTTGCCAATCTATGATGCCGCCGGCGGATTTTAACTAACCCGCCAGTCTCCGTAATTCAGCGGCCAAATCGCGACTCAAACGGTTGAGGCATTCGTTGAGCGCCGCCACGATAATGGGATAGTCGGAAGTCGAAGCCGGTTCCGTGTAGGATACCTGCCGGCTCATTGTCACTCCATCGCCGCGCGCGATGCGCCATTGCGCGGTCAGGCCGGCCTGTCCCTGTGCGTCCGCATGAAATTCGAGAATAGTGACCGAGACCCGGAAAGTCGCCCGTTCCGACCTGTTTGAAGTATCGGAACTCCTTACTTCCGCCGGCACCAGCAGCGTGAGGTTCTGGGTCAACACACGGCGGATATTGTGGTCCAGTGATTCGGCCCAACGGTTGAGTTCGCTCAATCGATAAGTATTTTTGCCGGCCGCGGTTACAATCTGGGGCCTGTCCACATAATAGGGAATGCGGACAGATGCCAGAATGACAGCGGGCTTTGGGGCGGCGATGGCCGGTCCGATGCTTTCGGCTTCACTGAGCGGCTCAAGCATAAAAAATTGCGACGGGGACGAACTGCAGGCTGCCAGGGACAGCAGTAAAACGGGCAGCAGGGGAAGAAAAACGGGCCGGTTCGCGGGCATGGCGGATATCCTCTAGTCTTGTTTGCCTGAAAGCACCGCTTCCGGGTGGCGTTCCAGATAGTCGGTCAGATTTCTGACGGAGCGCGCAGTCTCCCTGAGCGCTTCCAGGGTTTCCTGCAATGCCGATTCAGGGCCGACGGCGCCGCCCAGCTTCGTCATCGAATCCTGCGTCCTGTCAAGAGCGGCGGTGGCGGCCATCAGCGTCTTGTCGGTGTTGGCGATAATGGGCTGCAAATCCTTGATCAAGGCGCCAGTGTTGGCCATGGCGTTGTTGGTATTGACCAGCAACGGTCCCAGATCGCGATTGATCGTCTTGACCATGGTTTCCGTTTCCTCCAGGGTGTGGGCCAGGGCGACGGTGGACTTCTTCATCTCCTCGGAAGACAGAAAGGTCTTGATTTCACGCAAACTGGCCGATAAATCCTGAACGATGTCTTCCAGCGGCAATTCGTTGATTTTCCTTGCCACTTCCTCGGCCGTGTTGCGCAGTTCGTCAGCCGTCGTCGGAATGGCCGGGACTTCCAGTAATTCCCGATATTCAAGGCCGGTAAACACAGGCGGTTTGTCGGGATGCACGTCGAAGTCGATGAAAAGCAGCCCCGTCAACAGGCTTTGCATTTCGAGCCGGGCGCGAAAACCCGCGGCAACGAGCCGGTCCCGGTTCTCCTCCCGCTCCTTACGCGTCACCGCCCGGGGAAAAGTTGCGCCTTCCGGACCGGTTAACGTATCGCGATCGATCTCTATCACGACCGGCTTGTAGATTTTGTCGGTCTTAGGATCGAACTGCAGAACGATATCGGTGACTTCGCCGACTTTGACGCCCTGCATTTTTACCGGCGCGCCAATCTCAAGCCCATTGAGCGAGGACTCAAAGAAGATCACGAAACGGACTTTATCGGCACGTAAAAACCGCCCGCCGCCGAACACGAAGACCGCTATCAGCAAAAGCGCCAAAGCGCCGACCGTGAAGCCGCCGATAGCGACAGGATTGATGGGTTTACTCATGGCAGCATTGCTCCCTTCTTAGTCGGTTTATCGACATTGCTTTCGCCTCGGGTCAAAAATTGTATGATTCTGGGATCGCTGGACTCGGCTAGCAGTTTCCTGGGCGCACCGGTCGCCAGCATGGTCTTGGTCTCGGGGTCGAGGAACACCGAGTTGCTGCCAATGGCGAAAATGCTCGCCAGCTCGTGGGTGACAACGACAATGGTCGTGCCCAGCGTATCGCGCAGGCTAATAATCAGGTCATCCAGCAGCCTGGCGCTGACCGGATCGAGCCCGGCCGACGGTTCGTCGAAGAACAGGATCTCGGGGTCGAGCGCCATGGCCCGGGCCAGGCCGGCGCGCTTTTGCATGCCGCCGCTGATCTCGGACGGATAATAGTCCTCGAACCCGGCCAGGCCGACCAGGGCGAGTTTGTAAGATGCGATGTCGGCGATCTCGCGAGAGCCCATATCGGTGAACTCGCCCAGCGGCAAGGCGATGTTTTCGGCCAGGGTCAGGGAACTGAACAGGGCGCCGCTCTGGTACAGAACCCCGATGCGCCGCATGATGCGGACACGCTCCTCGTCGCTGGCATGCCAGAAATCCTGCCGGTCGTAGAAGACAGCGCCTTTCGCGGGCCGCTGCAGGCCGATCAGATGCTTGAGCAAGGTGCTCTTGCCGCAGCCGCTGCCGCCCATGATGATGAAGATGTCGCCATGGTCGATGGTAAAAGTCAAATCCTGCTGAATCACGAAATCGCCGTACGCCATGGTCAGGTCGGTGACGGTGATATGCGGCGTGTTCATGGCGCGTCCCTGGCGTCGCTCATATGCCCAACCGGTTGCACAATAACGTGATCAGCGAATCCGCGACCACGATGTAGACGATGCTGTTGACCACGGCCGCCGTTGCCGCATCGCCGACCGCGGAGGCGCTACGTCCGCACTGCATGCCGCGCATGCAGCCCGCCGTGGCGATCAGCAGCGCAAACACCAGGCTTTTAAAGATACCGATGCTGAAATCGGTCAGGTCCACAGCCTTCTGGGTTTCGTTGTAATACTGGATCAGGGATACATCGAAGGCGCTGACCGTGACCAGCGCCCCGCCCAGAATGCCCATCAGGTCGGCGTAAAGGCACAGCAGCGGCAGCATCAGGATCAGCGCCAGCATGCGCGGCAGGACCAGGAACTCCATCGGCGAGATGCCCATGGTCTTGAGCGCGTCGATCTCGCTGTTGACGTTCATGGTGCCGAGCTGCGCGGCATAGGCGGCGCCGGTGCGGCCGGACATGATCACGGCGGTCATCAGCGCGCCCATCTCGCGCACCGTGCCCAGGCCGACCAGATCGGCGATATAGATCTGGGCGCCGAACATGGCCAGCTGCACGGCGCCGACGAAAGCCAGGATCAGGCCCACCAGCAGGCTGATCAGCGTTACGATCGCCAGAGCCGCGGGGCCTGCGTCCTGTATGCATAAAAGTAAATCGACGGCGCGAAAGCGCGCCTTGCCCCGGATCAGCGACATGAAAGCCAGCATGGTCTCGCCGATAAAAGCGATCAGCCCCCTGACATCCTTAAGTCCGTTCAGGACCGTTTTACCGATGTCGGCCAGCATGGATTTTTTTTGCGTCGCGCGGCGCGCACCGGTTCGTTCCGGCACAGCGCGCGCTAGTTTGAGCAGCGCCTGTATACCTTCGGGCAGGCCGGAGGCATCGACTTCGATCTGCCGGGCCTGGCAATAATCGATGATTTTGAGCAGATAGGCCGGCAACCGGCTGTCCCAGCCGGCAAGCTCATGCGCTTGCAGCAACACGCGACTGGGACTGGTGGCGTCCAGCTCCGCCAGCACCTGCTCGGCCGGCTTGATTGCCGCGCCATGGCTCCAGTCGCCGGTCACCTGTATGGCCGCGGTCGAGTCGTCAATGGGTTTGACGCCGATAGGAGCCGGGGCAGCGTCGACCGCGCTCACGGCAATTCCTCGCAGGCACTGGCGCCAAGGCATAAAGACCCGGTCCATAGGTTCAAAGGGGAGTTCATAATGCCTGTCGCTAACATGATCGGTTCCGCTTTAAGAAAAGGTTCATGGCAAGTCCTTTTTATAAGGGCATTGCCGGAATGTAACCGGGCTTTGAGAATATATCAGTAAGATACGGAATGAGACAACAAGGCTGGCTTTTGTATCCGTAGAGCTTCCGTTTTGCGTTCAGCCATGCCCCGCAAAGGCACATGAACAGACTCGTTCCTGCTGGTTACGCACCGAATACCTGCACTGCCGTAGGTGCGAATTCATTCGCACGAACAGGGGACGCTCTTTAAAGGCACATGTCAATTCGCACTCACATAGGAACACATGCCTCTGCCGAATACCAGCAACGGACCCCAGCGCTGCAGCGTTCAGCGCGAGAAATAGCGATAAAACGCCCCATGCCCAACATCAATCAATAACAGGGCCAGGTCGTTTTGACGAAGCTGAGCAGGCCTAAAACGGCCGGCTGGCTCATTTCCTCCGGATGGTTCTTCGCCCAGTCGACAAACAGGGAAATCGCCTGGTCGCGGGTGGGCAGCGGATTGCTCATGCAGTACTGGGCGCGAACATCTTCCTGTTCGAAAGCGAGATTGCGATAAGAGTCGAAACCTTCCATATAGCCCGCGCAGAAGTGTATGGCGGCGACGTTATTGGGATCGTCGGCCGTAACGCTGCAAAGCGCCACCAGGTCGCGGGTTTCTTTTAACTGAAAGTTTTCCGGCGCGACTTCCGCTCCGGCGGCCAGCGCGCTCAGCGCCAGCGGAATTAAGACGATTAGCTGTTTGCATTGCATAAGGTAGGCCTCGCTGACTCGACGCTAATGGGCTGGTTAGCCATTTATTGAGACCCCGTCAGGGGAGGAGTGAATTAGCCATGATTATTCATTGTCATGGCCGGCTGTCTATTCGCGACATTACTTATCAATAAGCGATATGAAGCGGTCGGCTGAACTGAAATTGAGTTAATTGAACCGTCCGGGCGATTTATGCCGCTCCAAAAAAAGGCGCTGGAAAATCCGTGGCATCAGTTTAAGATTACAATAGTCAGGGGCAGGCATTGAGTGATGCTTTGTCCCGGTTATTTTTATGATTGTTTCCTACCCGATAGATAAGAGGACGAATATGCACCAAGGCAGTGTGACAGCAAATATCGTGCAACCGCTGGAGCGGCGGATTTTTCTGGCCGATGTGCGCTGGGAGCAGGGCAAAATCGTCGATATCGCCAGACTGGGCGATGAAGACCCGAGCCGGTCGTACCTGTTGCCCGGCTTCGTCGACGCGCACGTCCATATCGAAAGCTCGATGCTGACGCCGGCCGAGTTCGCGCGCATCGCCTGCCGGCACGGCACGGTGGCGGCCGTTTCGGACCCGCATGAAATCGCCAATGTGCTCGGGCTGGAGGGCATTCGCTACATGTTTGACAACGCCGCGCTGACACCGATGCCGATCCTGTTCGGCGCGCCGTCGTGCGTGCCGGCCACGCCGTTCGAAACGGCCGGCGCGCGCCTGGAAAGCGAACAGCTGGACTATCTGTTCGAGAACAGACTGAGCGGTTATCTGTCGGAAGTGATGAATTACCCGGCCGTGCTCGACAAGGATCCGAAGCTCATGGCAAAGCTCGATCTGGCCAAACGCTACGGCTGCCCGATCGACGGCCACGCGCCCGGCTTGACCGGCGACACCATGCGGCGCTATGCCGAAGCGGGCATTTCCACCGACCACGAGTGCGCCACGCTCGCCGAAGCGCGCGAAAAACTGGCGGCCGGCATGCATGTCCTGATTCGGGAAGGCTCGGCGGCGCGCAATTTCGAGGCCCTGCATGTGCTGATCAGCGAGCATCCCGAGCAGGTGATGTTCTGCAGCGACGACAAGCATCCCGACGACCTGGTCGCGGGCCACATCAATCTGCTGGCGGCCAGGGCCGTCGCTTACGGCCATTCCGTCTTCGACGTGCTGCGCTGCGCCTGTCTGAACCCCATCCGGCATTACGGCTTGGTAACCGGCCAGCTGCGGGTCGGCGACCGCATGGATGCAGTGGAAGTCGAAAACCTCAAAACGTTTGCGCCGGTCAGCACCTGGATAGCCGGACAGCAGGTCGCCTCGCAGGGCAAAAGCCTGTTGCCCTACCGCCGGCACGAGCCCATCAACCGCTTCAATGCCCAGCCGATCACGGCGGCCCATCTGGAAGTGGCGGCGGGCGACGGGCAAATCCGCGTAATCAAGGCGAGCGACGGCGACCTGTTCACGCAGGAAGCGCTGCACACGCCCAAAATTGAAAGCGGCCGGCTGGTGCCCGACCCGGAACGCGACATTCTGATGCTGGCCGTCGTGAACCGTTATCAGGCCGCCCGGCCGGCGCTGGCGTTTATCGAGGGCTTCGGCCTGAAGCAGGGCGCTCTGGCGTCCAGCGTCGCCCACGATTCGCACAATATCATCGCGGTCGGCACCGACGCCGACGCCGTCTGCCGGGCCATGAACGCCGTCATCGGCGCGCAGGGCGGCATCGCGGCTGCCAGTCAGGATGGCGTCGAGCTGCTGCCGCTGCCGCTCGCCGGCCTGATGAGCCCAGACGATGGCGGTACGGTCGCGGCGCGCTATGCACAGCTGAACGCCGCTGCCGGACGGATGGGTTCACCCTTGCGCGCGCCGTTCATGACGCTGTCGTTCATGGCGCTGCTGGTGATCCCCGAACTGAAGCTGAGCGACCTAGGCCTGTTTGACGGCCGGACGTTTGCTTTCACCTCGTTGAGGGTGTAACGCCATGAGCCGGTTCCTACTCAATCAGCGCCCGGTCGAGGAACAACTGCCGGCCGGCACGGTCATGCTCGATGTGATACGCCGTCGCCGCGGCCTGACCGGCACCAAGGACGTCTGCCGCGAAGGCGATTGCGGCGCCTGCCAGATGCTGCTGGGCAAACGCCAGGCCGGCGGGCTGCGCTATCAGGCCGTCAATGCCTGCCTGCTGCCGCTGGGCGCCGTGGCCGGCGGCCATGTCGTGACTGTCGAAGGCCTGAACGGCGAGCGTTTGAATCCGATCCAGCAGGCGCTGGTCGACAACGGCGCAATTCAGTGCGGCTTCTGCACGCCCGGACTGGTCATGGCGCTGACCGGCTTTTTCCTGAACAGCCCGGCGTCCGATGAACACGCCGCCGTGGACGCGGCAGCGGGCAATCTGTGCCGCTGCACGGGCTACGCCGGCATCAGGCGCGCCATTAACCAGTTATGCCGCCGGTTTGATCTTTCCGGCTCACCGCTGGCGCGCCGGATCGAGGAACTCGTGCACTGGCAAATCCTCCCGCCTTATTTTTTGACAGCGGACGAGACGCTGGCCGCATTGCCGCTGAATCAGGCCGCGCCGTCGCCCGATGCCGTGCTGGTGGCCGGCGGTACGGACCTGTTCGTGCAGAAGCCGGACTGGCTGCTGGCGCAGCCGCTGAATTTCCTGCCGGCTTCGGGCGACGGCATTCGCCGTGAGGGCAGGGATGGTATTGTCGATGCTACGACGACGATCGAACAGCTCGGAACATCGCCGTTGTTCCGGCAGTGGTTTCCGTCCGTGGCGCAGGATTTCGAACTGATCTGTTCGGCGCCGGTCCGGGCGCGCGCGACGGTCGGCGGCAACCTGGTCAATGCCTCGCCGATCGCCGATCTGACGGTGTTTTTTCTGGCTCTGGACGCGCGGCTGGTGATCGCATCGGAAACTGGTCTTCGCACCGTAGCCCTGAAGGATTTCTTTCAGGGCTATAAAAAAACAGATCTTCAGGCCGGCGAGCGGGTCCGGGAAATCCTGTTCGATACCGCCGCCGCGCAGCATTTCAGCTACGAGAAAGTCAGCAAGCGCACGCATCTCGACATCGCCGGCGTCAATTCGGCCCTGAGCATCGATCAGATCGACGGGCGCATCGTCAAGGCCCGTCTGGCCGCCGGCGGCATCGGGCCGGTGCCGTCTTGTCTGGCGGCGACCGGCGCCTGTCTGCAGGGCAAAACCATCGAGCCCGCAACCGTTCTGGAAGCCGTCGAGATCGCCCAGGGCGAAATCACCCCGATCTCCGATATCCGCGGCTCCGCCGAGTACAAGCGCCTGTTGCTGCGGCAGCTGATATTCGCGCATTTTCTCAAGCTTTTTCCCGACACCATCCGCTGGGAGCAACTGCATGTACGCTAACGATATCGATCTGCACGCGCAGGGCGCCTCCACGTTTATCGACGATATGCCTGAGCCGGCCGGCCTGCTGCACGTCTGTCCGGTCGTATCCGGCATCGCCCACGGCCTGATCGAAAGCGTCGATCTGAACGACGCCCTGGCCTGTCCGGGCGTCGTCACGATCCTGCTGGCCAAGGATATTCCAGGCGGCAACAACATCGGCAATGTCGAAGCCGGGGAAGTGCTGCTGGCCGAACAGGAAGTCGTCTACCAGGGCCAGCCGGTCGCCGTGGTCGTGGCCGAATCCGACGCCGTCGCCCGGCAGGCGGCCGGACTGGTGCGCATCTGTTATAAAGAACTGCCGGCCGTGTTCGACGCCCGCGCGGCGCACGCGCAGGGCCTTCATATCGCGCCGCCGCGTATTTTCTCACTCGGCGACGTCGATCAGGCCTGGCAGGATTGCGACGTGATCGTCGAAGGCTCGGCCGCCTCGGGGGCGCAGGAGCATGTGTATCTGGAAACGCAGGTCGCCGTCGCCTATCCGCTGGAGAACGATGGCCTGAAAGTCTTCTCGGCCACGCAGTCGCCGGGCATGGTGCAGCGCGTCATCGCCCGGGTGCTGGACTGCGCCATGAACCGGGTGGAAGTCGATGTCCTGCGCCTGGGCGGCGCTTTCGGCGGCAAGGAGGAGCAGGCGACCGGCTGGGCGGCCATGGCGGCGCTGGCGGCCGTCCGCCTGCAAAAGCCGGTCAAGGTCAGGCTGAACCGGGGCGAGGACATGCGCTGGACCGGCAAGCGCCATCCTTACGATTCGGACTTCAAAATCGGTCTGGACAAAACCGGCAGAATCCTGGCCTACGAGGTCTGCTTCTACCAGAATGCCGGCGCGGTCGCCGACCTGTCGCTCGCCATCCTGGAGCGGACGCTGTTCCACGTGAGCAACAGCTATTTCATCCCCAACGTGCGCGCCACGGCCATCAGCTGCCGGACCCATCTGCCGCCCAACACCGCCTTCAGGGGCTTCGGCGGTCCGCAGGCGATGTTCGCGCTGGAGGCGGCGATCTTCAAGGCCGCGGCGGCCATGCACGTCGATCCGGCCCACATCCAGCGCCGGAATCTGCTGCAGGAATGCCAGCCGTTCCCTTACGGCATGCCGGCCGAAAACTGCCGGGCGCAACGGTGCTGGCAGCAACTGCACGATCGGTTCGACCTGCCGCGCCGGCAGCAGGCCATCGACCGCTTCAACGCCGGCCACAGCCTGGAGAAAAAGGCGCTGGCCCTGATGCCCATCTGCTTCGGCATTTCCTTTACCGCCACCTTTCTGAACCAGGCCAGCGCCCTCGTGCATGTCTATGCGGACGGTTCGGTCAGCGTCAGCTGCGGGGCCGTCGAAATGGGCCAGGGCGTGAAGGAGAAAATCCGGCAGGTAGCCGCGCGGGCGCTGTCCATCGATAAAGCCCGCGTCAAGGTCGAAAGCACCAACACCGCGCGTATCGCCAATATGTCGCCCACGGCCGCCAGCGTCGGCGCCGATCTCAACGGGCAGGCGACCTTGCTGGCCTGTCAGCGGATTCTGCAAGGCCTGAAAACGGTCGCGGCCCGGCTGGCGGGCGGCGAACCCGAGCAGATCAGCATCGAGCAGGAGCAGGTCTGTCTGAACGGCCAGCCGACGGCGACAGGCTGGAACAAGCTCGTCAGCGAGGCCTATCTGTCCCGCACTCCGCTGTCGGCGCACGCCCATTACGCGACGCCCAAGGTCTTTTTCGACAGAAGCAGGGAGCAGGGCAGGCCGTTCGCCTATCACGTCTACGGTTGCGCCGCCGTGGAGGTGGCGGTCGACTGCCTGCGCGGCACTTATCGCGTCACCGACGTCAGCATCGTCCATGACGGCGGCAGGAGCCTTGCGCCTGACGTCGACCGGGGGCAGGTGGAAGGCGGCGTCGTGCAGGGACTGGGCTGGATGACTCTGGAGGAAGTCCGGCATGACGGTCAGGGCCGGCTGCTGACCGACAGCCTGACCGCGTACAAGATCCCCGATCTCTATTTCGCGCCGGATATCGCCGTCGAATTTCTGGACGGCGACAATCCGGCCGCCGTCATGCATTCAAAAGCGGTCGGCGAGCCGCCGCTGATGTACGGCATCGGCGGCTATTTTGCCCTGGTCAAGGCGATACGGGCTTTCAATCCCGACTGGCAGCCTGGTTTCAGCGCGCCGATGACGCCGGAGAAGGTATTGCTGGCGCTGTATGAATGCGGCTGCTGACGCTGCGCAACAGCCTGTCCGGCGCGCTGGTCTATGCCACAGGCGACAGCATCGCGGCGCTGCTGACGGGCGAATTCCAGGTTTCGCGCCTGATCGGCATGCTGCTGCTGGGCGGTACCTTGTACGCGATCGAAATTCCCGCGTATTTCGCCTGGCTGGAACGACGCTTCGGCCGGCGCGATTACGTCAGCCGCATCAAGCGCGCCCTGATGGCCCAGGCGTTCTTCAACCCGCTCTGGATCGCCAGGCATCTTGCGCTGATTCACTGTTTTTCGGGCCGGTTTGCCGAGATCCAGTGGCATCTGCTGAGCGTCGGGCTGGCATCCTTCGTGCGGATCGTGCCGGTCGGCCTCGTGGCCAATTACGTGATTCAGCATTTCATCCCGCTGCGCTGGCGTTTTCCGGCCAGCGCGGTTTTTTCCGCCTCGATGGCGGTTTACTACGCATTGAGCGAGAGGTTCTTTGGCTAATCAGGCAATATTTTGGCAGCGGGTCGCGGACGGGCTGGAACAGCACGGATCGGCCGTGCTGATGATCGTGGCCGGCAGCGAGGGCAGCTCGCCCGGCAAGGCCGGCGCGAAAATGGCCGTGTTCGCGGACGGCGAGTGCTTCGGCACCATCGGCGGCGGCGCGGTGGAGCATAAACTGGTCAGAGAGGCGCGCTCGCTGCTGGCGCAAGGCGAATTTCAGCCCTTTTTAAGCCGGCAGCGGCACAATCTGTACGGGGGCGAAGGGCAGGCGACCGGCATGCTCTGCGGCGGCGAACAGACCGTCCTGGTGTACGGCTGCCGGTCCGGCGACAGCGCGCTGTGCCGGCAGCTGGCCGGCAAGATGCGCGGCGTGCTGACCCTGTCGCCGGCCGGCATGGCGTTCGATCCGGCGCGCACCCTGACCGGACACTATGCTTTGCAAGCCGGAAGCGAATGGCGCTACGAGGAAAACATCGGCGTCCGCAAACAGGCTTACCTGATCGGCGGCGGGCATGTCAGTCTGGCGCTGTCGAAAATTCTCGCCACGCTCGATTTCGAGATCACCGTTATCGACGAGCGCGACAACCTGGACACGCTGGCGCGCAACAGGGAGGCGCATCACAAAATGATCGTGCCGTACCGCGACATAGCCGATGCCATACCGGAAGGCCGTCAGGTGTTCGTGTTGATCATGACGCACAGTCACAAAACCGATGAAAAAGTCGCCGAAAGACTGGCTGGCAAAAAAGTGCGCTATCTGGGCATACTGGGCAGCCGGAAAAAAATCGCCCAGCTCAAAGCCAACCTGAGCGCCAGATTGCCGATCGAAACCCTGCAGCGCATCCGCGGCCCGATCGGCCTGCCGATCCACAGCCATACGCCGGAAGAAATCGCTATCAGCATCGCGGCCGAGTTGATTCAGCTGGTGAATGGCGGTTAGTCCGGATATTTCATGAAACCACAGAGAACACGAAGAACACGAAGAAAATCATGGCATTATCATTTCTCACAGATAACTTCATGAGCTCATTATGAAATATTTGCAAGTAATTGAATTGAAAAGCCTTCGTGTACTTCGTGTCCTTCGTGGTGAAATATTCAGGTTAGGCCTTGATAATACTGGCGTAGGTGCGAATTCATTTATGCCCTACGGGTACTTGTGCCAGGGTATTCGCACTCAAAAGCGCCGCCGCCTTCTGAAAAGCATCGGGTCGAATTACAGCGACAGGCTAGTACTCAGTCAACCTTGTTCTGACAAATTTGCAGCGTATTCATGGCGTGCGAATAGTGCGAATAAATTCGCACCTACAATTTAACCGCCATAATTAAATTGACTGACTACTAGTACTCAGTCAGCCTTGTTCTGACGAGTAAAATTCCTCATTGGGAACGCATACCGGGCCATACGACGTGCCGCTTTCAAAGCCCGGTATCGGTTCCCACGGAGGACCGCGGGAACCAGAAAATCGTCAGAAGAAGATTGACTGACCCAGTCAGTTGCTTAATGCGACGGCATCGGCCTGAAAGGTTTTGTGCATCCTGAGAAGAATGAACACGCGGAACGCCAGCACATTGCCGTCGACCCGTGCAGACAGGGCTTTATCGCGCAGCCAGTTCTTGACGGACTTGGGGAGCAGCGAGCTGATGTTTTCCTTTAATGTCGGCTTTCGAGTCTTCGATGCGGGCGTCTCTTCCCTGATCCCGTCAAGAATGTATTTGATAAATTCCGGCCCCAGAAGCTGGGCCGCATAACTGCTGCTGATTTCACTTTTAAGCAGATTAACGAAGGATTTGTTTCGGAGTATGTTTTTAGGATCGGCATTGGCGTCCCTGGTGGCAAACGGCACATCAGGCCCAATCGTATTGACGATTTCCCTGAACAGAAACTTGTCTGTTCTCAGCGCATCCGGCATCGTTCTGACAATACTCAGGATGGCTTTGGACAGCAACGGGTTGATCTGTTCGACATAGGAGAACTTGATATCCGACAACGCGGCAAGAATGGTGGGAATACGGTATGCGTGGTACAGCCTGTCCCGCCATGCGCTGAGGCTTTCGTTGTCGGCTTTTTCAAGCTCCGCCGGCAGTTGTTGCGCGGGCAGGCCGAAATCCTCCACAATGTTTTTAAGATTTTCAAAGTCCGTACATAATGCGCAGCCGACGGATAGCCTCACGGTCAGTTCCGACGATACCTGCGACCACCCGAACCCTTCATCGCCCCGGATCACGCCGGTGATTTTGTCGTCATGAAACTTCCGCCAGATTGCCATCCCATCCATGTAGCCCGAAAGGTGATCGATGCGGCCTTCGCCGCATAGCAGAAACCGGTCGATAATCGTCTCCAGGGGCTCGGGAGACAGGTCGGTATGATGATATTCATGCTGTACGCCCAGTGATTGGGCGAGTTCCCTGGCGATTTTGGCATCGTTGTTATCTTCGGCTAGAGACGATTCCAATCCCCAGGTCACCGTGTTCAAAGCCTTGGGGATGCCGATCTGCTCCTTGATAAAACATAATATCGCCCGGCTGTCGTAGCCGCCGGAAAGAGGCAGCAGCCAACGGTTGAAATCAAGGGATTCAAGCTGCTTGACGGTCTGCCTGATAGTGTCGGCCAATTGTTCCTTGTGCGCCTTGTCCGTACGGCTTGCCTCGGAAAATACAATAGGGTTCTGATTAACCGAGAGTGCCCAGGTCTTTTTGTCGAGCAGCACGGAAGCATCCGCCGGCAGCCGCCTGACGCGTTTGTCCCAGGAAAGCCGCGGTCCCAATGAACCAGTGGACAGCAGCCAGGGGATGACGCTTTCGTCAAAAACGAACGCCCCTAAAAAAAGAATGATGGCCCGTTGCGACGTCGACGCCACGAAAAGGTCATCGTCCTGGTAATACCAGATAGTCCTGGATCCGGCGCCATCGCTAACGACTTCTATTGCTTCGTCGCTATGTCTGAAAATGGCATAGTTGCCGTCCGGATAGCCGAACCCCGGCGTGCTCCAGTTCGTGTCCGACTGTTCATAAAGGCAGCCCAGCAGCAGGCTAAGGTCGGCTTCATGCAGTGCGCTGTTATTCAGCGTGACGGCATAAGCCGTTTTTCCTCTTACGCGGATTTTATGTCCGGAGGCCGGATTCACGTTGTCAGGTGTGAGCGCCTCGCAGATTTTGGCTAACCGGTTTTCAATGGTTTGATTAAAGTCATCATGACGACTATAGGCGTATAAGGCTTTGGACATGCGGAATTCGTTCCCTTGATGATGATGATGATGTTGGTGGCTGGCAATTAAATTTCCGGGTATCTTCCATGGTTTCGGCATTAACGACAACAAGGTCATGGTGAAGTTGTGACCTTATTCCGGTTTGGCCATTTTTTCATCACAGCAAGGGGCTAAGCCGGTCGGTAGTTGTTTGGCCGTTAAGGCGTTTTCCGCATCTTGCCGCAGGCGATGGATCAGTTGGATATCCTGTTGTTCCAACGTTTTAATCGTAATAGTACGGGCATTCGGTCTCAACAACGCATCAAAAATCGCTTCCGCATCGTTAAAATCATTTCTGTTGCCTTGACAGAGGCTTTAACGCGCTAGGCATTGAGCGGCTTGACTTCATGACCCAGCGCCATCAGTTCTCTTGCCTTTATGCCCTATGGGTATAGTAATGCGAACTGCTGCACGCTTCTATGTACGGATTACGGGAGCGTCCGTAATCCAAAAAATGTTTGAACCAATTGTGTTGAGCTCGATTCTTTAGTGGGAAGAGTGCCGGCTACACTGTGTAGTTTCAGTGCCGGGTGGCACCTGTTCTAGATGGTTTTCTCCAAACTCTTCGCATGGGGAGCTGAAAAATGAAAGTATTTCACATCATTGCACGACTCTTTTACATGCTCTCGATGCTTGCGATGGCTTTCGCCGCGCCCGCCGCTCCTGCCGAGGTATTCCTTGCCGCGCCCGGCGCCCGTGCCGAGGAGCGCTTTGCCGGGTCCACTACCCGTGCCGAGGAGCGCTTTGCCGGGTCCACTACCCGTGCCGAGGAACGCTTTGCCGGGTCCACCACTCCTGCCGAGGAACGCTTTGCCGGGTCCACCATCCCTGCCGAGGGAAATGGGAATCTTGCCGCACCTGCCACTTCCGGGGGGACTTTGCCGCGCCTACTACCCCTGTCGATGGGAACTTTTACCAATTGAATTATATATCCAATGGGTTCATTCCGAGCAGTTTCCCTCCGCCAGCCAAAACCGACCCCAACCTGGTCAACAGCTGGGGGATTGCGTTCAATCCCTTCGGCTTCGCGTGGGTGGCCAACAATGGCACCGGCGTTTCCACGCTGTATGACGGCTTCGGCAATGCCCAGTCCCTGGTGGTCCAGATTCCATCGCCCGGCAACGACAGTGGCGGAGGAAGTCCAACGGGGATCGTCTATAACGGCTCGCCAGGCTTCATGGTATCAAAGGGCGCGACCTCCGGGACAAGCCGTTTCATCTTCGCTACGGAAGACGGCATAATCGCGGGCTGGGCGCCCGATGTCGATCCGACCCACGCGATCCGCGTCATCGACAACTCGACATCGACCGGCGCGGTGTACAAGGGACTTGCCCTCAGTGCGGGCGGTAGCGGGGGCCTGCTTTATGCCACCGACTTCCGTAACAGGGAAATCGATGTCTTTGACAGTTCGTTCAACCCTGTGATCCTGCCGGAGGGCGCGTTTACGGACCCGGCCGTTCCCTCCGTAGACGCGCCGTTTGGCATACAGGCAATCAACGGCAACATTTATGTTTCCTATGCCAAACAGGACGCCAACCGGCACGACGAGGAGAAAGGCGCGGGACTCGGCTTGGTCAATGTGTTCGATCCCAACGGCGTTTTGCTCAGACGCATCGTGGCTGCCGAGTCAGCATCAAGGCAAATGCTGAACGCGCCCTGGGGGATGGTCTTGGCCCCGGCAGGCTTTGGCAAATTCAGTAACCGCCTTTTGGTAGGCAATTTCGGCGATGGCAAGATCAATGCCTTTGATCTTGCGACTGGAGAGTTTGCCGGCCAGCTCGAGGCTGCCAACGATCTTCCCATTCAGATCGACGGTCTGTGGGGGCTCGCCTTTGGCAACGGCTTCGCGAACCAACCGGTCAACACCCTGTTTTTTACCGCCGGGCCGGGCGATGAGCAGCAAGGGGTCTATGGCCGCCTTGATGTGCAGTGACACCAACATCGGATACAACGGCGCAAATTGGGACGATTCCAAGACAGGTGGAAGCCGAATGCCAAAGCATTGCCCAGCAACAGCAATCCGCCGCGGCCAATGCCTATAATCAGGCCTATGCCTCGTGCATGGAGGCCAAAGAGTTTCCGGGCCTGTGAAAAATGGCGGTATCACAGGGGAGTGGGCTTCAGTCCACAATTTGTCACCGAATTGCGAGAAATTGCTGGCCGAAGCCTGTTTTTTGAGTCAAGCCAGTCGCTTGGCTCACGCCAAGGCGCTATCGGTTTTTTCACAAGCTCATACAAAGGCAGCAATAGCATCATGAATAGACTATCTGTCACACTCATTACGATCTTTATCGGCACGATCCTGATCCTCTCGGGCTGCTCCTTGCCCGTCCGGCAACCTGCCGTCCCGCAAGCCTGGTCCGAAAAAGCCGAAGTGGTCGGCCTGCCGGGTGTCCGTTATGAGGTTCGCGCCGAAATGCCGGGGTTCATCCGGGATGCGATGGAAAGCTTCTACCGGGAGCGCACCTACCTGGTCCAGCAGGGCAAGACAGGCACGCCGTCTACGGCCTACTTCCTGGCTCTTTCGGGCGGAGGCGATAACGGCGCCTTCGGCTCGGGCCTCCTGTCCGGCTGGACCGCTGCCGGCGATCGGCCTGAATTCAAGGCCGTTACCGGCATCAGCACCGGCGCCTTGATCGCGCCGTTCGCGTTTCTGGGGTCGAAGTACGATGCGCCCCTCAAGGAGGTCTTCACCGGTAGCAAGCCCGAGGACATACTGGAGATGCGCTCTTTCCTGGCGGTGGCGTTCGAAGACGCCATGGCCGACAACGCGCCGCTGGAGCGGCTTCTGAAGAAATATGTGACAGAAGACATGCTGAAGGAGATCGCCCAGGAGGATGCGAAGGGCCGCCTCCTGCTGATAGCCACCACCAACCTGGATGCGAACCAGGCGGTCATCTGGAACATGGGCAAGATCGCTGCCAGCGACCATCCTCAGGCTCTGGAACTGTTCCGCAAGATCATGCTTGCCTCGGCCGCCATTCCGGGCACTTTTCCGCCGGTGATGGTCGACGTGGAAGCGAACGGCCAGCGTTACCAGGAAATGCACGTGGACGGCGGCGCCACGGCCCAGGTGTTTCTTTACCCGCCTGCACTTAAGGTAGCCGAGATCAGCAAGCAGCACGGCGTTGTCCGCCAGCGTCGGCTCTATCTTATCCGCAATGCCCGCCTCGACCCCGACTGGGCGGAGGTGGAACGCCGCACCCTGAACATCGCCGGTCGCGCCATTAACTCACTGATCCAAAGTCAGGGCGTAGGTGACTTATACAGGATCTATGCGGAGACTCAGCGGGATGGTATCGATTTCAATCTGGCTTACATTCCGAAAAGCTTCAATGCTCCTCACAAGGAAGAATTCGACACGGACTATATGCGCAAACTGTACCAGACCGGCTACGAGCTGGCCGTCAGAGGATACCAGTGGGAAAAAATACCGCCGGGATTGTAAGGAACGTGAATTTTATAACTCCCGCAACTGACTTGTCTTTCTGTCCCTCTTCGGCGTTGCGCAAACAGTTACATAGCTTGCTATGCGCCTGTTTGCGCGCCTTGAAAATGAACAGAAATCCTGCCTCAATTGCGGGTCTTATTTCATTCCCGTTCCTAAGCGAAAGACCCTGTTCTATTTCGAAACTTTCAATTTTTTTAGAACTGAAGCGATATCAATCGAGACAAACTTACCAGGAAGAGGCGAATATTCCCTGTATAACGCCAACCTGTTTGCGCAGATATCCGGGGGCGCAATCGGGTTTATGTGATGGTATTTGCCGCCGTCATCGCGGGTGCGCCCTATGCGAGATTCGATCTTGAGTATTCTCGTTTAGACCTGATTCAGATCAATCCGTAACCGGACATGACATCGATACTCTGAGGCGTTCCGGGCTGTCTTTCTTGCCCGCAAGCGGTTATGTCAGGGCGAAAGCTGTTTTTTATCAATCAGGAGAGTTGAAGATGAAAAATACTATCAAGCGAAAAAACTATGGCATTTTCGGGCTTCTTCCAGTCGTCTTGATGCTGGGCGGATGCGCCTCGACCGAGCAGGCGAGGGATGTCAAGTCATCCGGCTTCCTGGGTGATTACTCGATGCTTCAGGAAGGGGCAAAGGGACAAGCGCGAAGACTCTATATCAATCCAACTTATGAAAAAGCCTGCAAGACCTATGACAAGGTTCTGATCGACCCTGTCACCCTCTGGACTCGCGAAAATAAAGACTTGGCGGATCTGCCGGCCGAAGATCGGCAGATCCTGGTTAATTATCTGCACGGGGCTCTGGTGAGTGAGCTGGGCAAATACTATCAGATCGTGCAGGCGCCTGAGCCCGGGACATTAAGGATCAGGGCGGCGATCACCGAGGCGGAAGGTTCCTGGGCGGTGCCGGATACCTCCTCATCGTTCATGCCGCAGATGCTGGTCATGTCCAAGCCCAGGGAACTGGCGACCGGAACGGCGGAGTTCGTCAGCAAGGCCAGCGCCGAAGTCGATATAACCGACGCCATGACCGGTGAGCGGATTGCCGCGGCTGTCGACCGCCGGATAGAGCAACAAACACACGCTGGCAATACCCGGCAATGGGGCGGTATGAATAAGTCTTTTGACTTTTGGGCGAGACGAATGGCATACCGGTTGGCGAACTGCGGCGCTATGCCGCCGGAACAAGAGTAAGGCGCCCGATAGGGCAAACAAGTATCCGATATAGATCGAGAATACGGAGGAATGAGCATGTTAAACAGCCAAATTCGAAAAGCGATAGTCATCGGTTCATTTCTGGCCGGAGTAGGCGCTTCGTCCGCATCGGCGCAAGGTGACCTGATGATTTATCCCAAATCAGGGCAAAGTCCCCAACAGCAGCAACAGGATCAGACTCACTGTCATTCATGGGCGGTGCAACAGTCCGGCTATGATCCGGCCAATCCGCCTGTTCAGTCATCGAGCCGTGGCACTACCGGGAAGGAAGCTCTCCGTGGCGGCGCACGGGGAGCGGCCGCCGGGGCCGCTATTGGTGCGATAGCGGGCGACGCCGGTACGGGAGCCGCCATCGGCGCAACTGCGGGCGGGATGGGCCGTGCTTTCAAGGAGCGGGACCAGCAAAAACAAGATGCGGCAGCGAGCCCGCCCGGCCTCGACAACTATAACCGGGCCATGGCGTCCTGCCTGGAAGCGTTAGGCTATTCCGTGAAATAGCCGAATCGGGGCTTGTGCTCCTCGTTGCTTCCATCTGGACGGTGTAAGGTCCGTCAATGTGAAACTCGTCGCGCCGGAACGATGGGCGCGGTGCTGTGTCAATGATTCGAAGGGAGGAGGAGAAAAAAACAGCGAGACCCTATCGGCTGGAAGGCGGTAGACCAAGGCAACGGGCTAACGAAGTTTCAACCCCTATCATCGAAGGAGGCGGTTCATGAAGCCAATAAGATATCCGGGACTATTCGCCGTGCTGTGCGTGGCGCTTCTGGCAGGCTGCGCGGAGGAGCGGGCGGCGACACGTCCAGAACCGGCGGCAGCTCAGACATCGGCGCGGCAAGCCGTGGCGGAGCCGACGGAGCCTAAAGCTATCCTGATGCGCATGGCCGAGTTTCTGGCCAATGCCCCGCGGTTCAGCGTGAATCTCCGAGACAATTATGACGCGGTCCAGGCATCTGGTCAGAAAATCGAATTCGGGGAGCGCCGGAAGATCATCGTGAGCCGGCCCAACGGGCTGCGTGTCGAATCGGAGCATAGCGATGGCGACAAGCATCTCGTCCTGTATGATGGCAAGGACATCACCGTGTTCACTCCGTCGCAGAACGTCTATGCGCAGGCAGCCAAACCCGGCGGTATCGACGAGGCGGTCATGTATTTCCTGAGGGATCTCCACATGCGCTTGCCGCTCGCCATGCTCTTGACCAGCCGCTTGCCAGCCGAACTCGAACGTCGGACCCAGGCGCTTGATTATGTCGAGAGAACCACAATCGACGGGACACCGGCTCATCACCTGGCGGGCCGCACCGAGACGGTGGATTATCAGGTCTGGATTTCGGAGGGCGCCCAGCCGTTGCCGCTTCGCATTGTGCTGACCTATAAGAATGCCGAGGGCCTGCCCCAGTTCCGGGCGCAGTTTGCCGATTGGAACTTCTCGCCGGAAATCCAGGACGCCCAATTCGTATTCACCCCACCAGAAGGGGCGCAGAAGATCGCCTTTCTCGCACAGCTGCCCCAACTCTCGCTTCGAGGGACAACTCCATCGGAGCCAACCGGAGGACAGCAATGAAGCCCCGACTTTCAGTGATCGTTACAGCTATGACGGCTACCATCGTTTTACTCATAGGGTCCGTGGATGAAGCTGCCGCCCGTGGCCGCGGGGGTGGCGGTGGAGGAGGCTATTCCCGAGGTGGGGTTGCGGCTAGCGGCAGCTTCTCGTCTGGAGCGTCAAGCTATCAGGGCGGAGGGGCTTCCCGTCAGGCTTCTTCCGGTTCGGCGCAACAGATGCAGCAAAGCCGCCAGCAGCAACAGCAGCAGCTTCAACAGACCAGCGCGCAGCAACAGCAGCAGGCTCAGCAGGCACGCTCGCAGCAGCAACAACAGGCTCAGCAGGCACGCTCGCAACAGCAGCAAAGCCGACAACAATACGGACAGCAGTCGCAGCAGAGTCGGCAAACGCAGCAGCAACAAGCACAGCAAAGCCGGCAACAAGCTGGGCAGTCCTATCAGGGGGCGTATCCACAGGGCTACCGCCCACCGGCAGGCTATTATCCACCGCCACCCTCCGGTTACTACGACAATGATAATTGGGACGATGGCGAAGTCGCCGCCGTGGCGGTCGGCGCAGCGGCGCTGGGTGCCGTTGCGGGCCATGCGGCGGGCGAGTCATCGGCCTCTAGCGCACCATCCACGACGACGGTGATCCAGACCGCACCTCCACCTCCACCTTCGGGCTCCGCGAGCCTGCCCTGCGCGGCTAGCCCTACGGTCGTTTCCGGCGTGACCTATTATCAGTGCGGTTCCACTTGGTATACCCAAGCTTACGGCAGCGGCGGCGCTGTTTATATGCCCGTGCCTCCGCCCTGATAGCAAGTAGTCAGGGCAGAGTCTAATCAGCTGAGATGGGAAGCGATCTCATAGGCTGGACATCCAGTCGGCTACAGAAAAATTGCCGACTCGATGGCTTGCGGATCGTTCGGTTCGCCGCGGCATCGCTCGCCGCGGTGGCTTCCGGCTTGCACGGACAGGATCTTGAACCACGTACCTACGCCAATACGCCCATCGGGCTCAATTTCCTGATCGCCGGCTACGGCCACCTGGAGGGTGGCGTGGCGACCGATCCGGCGCTGCCGATCGAAAACACGCAGGTCGAGGTCCATTCCACCGTGTTCGCCTACGTCCGCTCCCTGGAGGTTTTCGGAAAGTCCACCAAGTTCGACGTGGTGGTGCCCTATGCCTGGGCCTCAGGCAGCGCCACGGCCATCGGGCAGTTCCGGGAGCGCGAGGTATCCGGCTTCGCCGATCCAAGAGTGCGCTTTTCGGTGAACCTTTACGGCGCCCCCGCGCTTTCCCTGGAAGACTTCAAAAACTACCAGCAGGATACCATCGTCGGCGCCAGCCTCGAGGTGACTGCGCCCGGCGGTCAGTACGACGCCGACAAACTCCTCAACCTCGGTACCAATCGTTGGTCGGTTAAGCCGGAGGTGGGGATTTCTAAGCATCTGGGATCGGTGACGCTGGAGTTGGCCGGCGGCGTCCGCTTCTACACCGACAACGACGACTTCTTCGGCGGCAAGGTCCGCGAACAGGATCCGATCTACTCCGTGCAGGGACACCTCATTTACAGCTTCAGTCACGGCATCTGGGCGGCAATGGACGCCACATTTTATACCGGCGGGCAGACGACCGTGGATGGCGTAAAAGGCAATAACAGGCTGGAGAATACGCGTCTGGGGGCCACACTCGCATTGCCCGTGAACCGAAACAATTCGGTCAAGCTCTACTTCAGTACAGGTGTGTCGACCCGTGCCGGCACCGATTTCGATGCGGCCGGGATCCTTTGGCAATACCGCTTTGGCGGAGGACTTTAATCGATATATCGATTTAGAAAAGACCGATGATGAACTAAAAACTTACTAAGGATGCGGTAATTAATAACTTCCCTGAATCTTGATGAATAAATAATCCTTTGTAGGGGCGACTTCGCCTAGAGCGCCTACTGTTGGAAGTCGCCCTGGGCGAATACCCTAAAGGGCACAAGTACCCTAAAGGGCACAAGTACCCTAAAGGGCACAAGTACCCTAAAGGGCACAAGTATCCCAAAGGGCATAAATAAAGTCGCTCCTACAATTTGGCGAATACGTTCTGTATGGCGCTGTAGTCTATTTGTTAGTGTGTGCGGTAGCTTCACCGCCGAATGTGATGCAATCTGGAGAAATACAGCACAAACATGAAGTTTGGTTATGGCCAGCTTTTTGTTTCCTACATCCACTAGGGCGGGCATACGGGAACCGATGCGGTGGTGGGAGGGTCAACCAGCGTAGGGCCCGCTCACGTTGAGGCCGCTTTAAGCACATGCAGCCGATCCAGACCGGACTGATCTTTATCCCCATCGATGAAGCATAGACATTCTGAAATAAGGATAAGAATAATGAAAAAACAAGCGCATCTGATCATGGCCTTATTTATCCTGCTTGCCTTCGCCGGCTTTCACCCGACAGAAATAAGGGCGGCCGCACCCGGAGCAGCCAAGCTCGATCGCACCATCCTGCCCATTATCGAACCCAAGTATCCGCCGATCAAGGAACTGGACGTGAGGAAAGCCAAGGCTCCGCCGCGTTTCGAGGTCAAGGCGCCGGAGAGTGCGCCCAATGTGGTCATCGTGCTGATCGACGACATGGGTTTTGGTACGGCGGGTACGTTCGGCGGCCCGGTCGCCATGCCCAATCTGGACCGGCTGGCGCAAGGCGGCCTGCGCTACAACAACTTCCATACCACGGCGCTGTGCTCGCCCACGCGCCAGGCCCTGAAAACCGGCCGCAACCACCATACCGGCAACACCGGCTCGATCATGGAGACCGCCACGGCGTTTCCTGGCGATACCGGCGTACTGCCGAACAGCGTGGCGCCCTTGGCCGAGATGCTGCGGCTCAACGGCTACAGCACCGGCGCCTTCGGCAAATGGCATGAAACGGCACCGTGGGAAATCAGCATCTCGGGACCTTTCGCCCGCTGGCCGACCCTGCAGGGCTTCGACAAGTTCTACGGCTTCATGGGCGGCGAAACCAACGAATGGTCGCCGTCGATTTATGACGGCGTGACCAAGGTCGAGCCGCCGCGCGATCCAAACTACCACTTCACCACCGACATGACCAATCAGGCCATCGCCTGGGTCCGCTATCAGCAGGCGCTGACGCCGGACAAGCCGTTCTTCGTTTACTACGCGCCTGGCGCCACCCATGCGCCGCATCATGTACCCAAGGAATGGGCCGACAAGTATAAGGGCAGATTCGACCAGGGCTGGGACAAGCTGCGCGAGGAGACGCTCAAACGTCAGATCGAACTCGGCATTGTACCCGCCGGCACCACGCTGGCCGGCAAGCCCGAAGCCATCAAGGACTGGGATAGGCTCAGTCCGGACGAAAAGAAGCTGTTCATCCGCCAGGTGGAAGTCTTCGCCGGTTTCGCCGAACACACGGACAACGAGATCGGCCGCCTGGTCAAGGCGATCGAGGACCTGGGCGAGTTGGGCAACACCCTGTTCATCTACATCGCCGGCGACAACGGCGCCAGTGCCGAGGGCGGCATGAACGGCATGTTCAGCGAGATGACCTACTTCAACGGCGTGCAGGAAACGGTGGAAGATCAGCTCAAGCACCTGGATCACTGGGGCGGGCCCGAGACTTATCCGCACATGGCCGCAGGCTGGGCCGTTGCCTTCGACACGCCGTTCATGTGGACCAAGCAAGTGGCCTCGAACTTCGGCGGTACGCGCAACGGCATGGTCATTCACTGGCCCAAAGGGATAAAGGCCAGAAACGAGATCCGCAGCCAGTTCCACCACGTAATCGACATTGCTCCCACGATCCTCGAAGCGGCGCATCTCCCCGAACCCAAAGTGGTTAACGGCACAATACAGAAACCCATCGAAGGGGTGAGTCTGGCTTACACGTTCGGCGATGCCAAGGCCAAAGACCGCCATCTCACCCAGTATTTCGAAATTTTCGGTAATCGCGCCATTTACCACGACGGCTGGCTGGCCGGCACCGTGCATCGGGCGCCCTGGGAGTCTCAATCCCGTCACCCCCTGACAGAAGACCTCTGGGAACTCTATGATGTGCGCAAGGACTTCAGCCTCAGCCAGGACCTGACTAAAGACAATCCGCAGAAGCTCGCTGAAATGCAGAAGCTGTTCATGACTGAAGCGGTCAAGTACAACGTTCTGCCGATCGACGACCGCCTGCTCGAACGCATTACAGCGGCCGAGGTAGGGCGGCCTGACGTGATGGGCGGCCGCACCTCGCTGACTCTCGGCGAGGGTATGACCGGCATGATGGAAAACGTCTTTATCGACGTAAAGAACCATTCCAAGACCATTACCGCCGAGCTGGAAATTCCCGAGGGCGGCGCCAACGGCGTCATTCTCGCCCAGGGCGGCCGGTTCGGCGGCTGGAGCCTGTACCTGAAGGACGGCAAGCCCGCTTACACCTACAACTTCCTCGGCCTGAACCGATACACGGTGAACGCAACGGAAGCCTTGCCGGCCGGCAAGTCCACGCTAGTGTTCGACTTCGCCTACGACGGCGGAGGAATGGGCAAGGGCGGAACCGGGACATTGTCCGTCAACGGCAGCAAAGTCGCCGAAGGCCGAATCGACCGGACGCAACCGAGGATATTCTCGGCCGACGAAACGGCCGACGTGGGCATCGACGACGCGACACCGGTAGTTGAAGGAATCGGCGAAGGCCCGCAAACGCGTTTCACCGGCAAGATCGAGAAAGTGACGGTCGAGGTGAAATGAGCCCGGCAGAATGGGGTGAGCACTACTTGGAAAGACGGGAGATTGGATGGTGCGCTTTATGGCCACTCTACTGTTCCCGACAGGACTAAAGAAATCCGTGTGCATGTGAATGAAGTTGCCAATCATTGAGAAGAGAATAAATTATGAATCTGGCACCCATGTTGAAACATGAAATCAAAGAAATAGGCCTGGTTTCCCTTTACTTTTTCTTTTGTTTCAGTGTGTTCCTCACGTTGAAGAAACTACTGCTGGCTGACTACCAGATCGAAGTTTCAGTCCTTTCGACGGCGGCCATCAGTGCGCTCATCGCCGCGAAAATTGTGATCATTCTCGACAAGACTCATGCCGGCCGCCGCTTCGACGCCGGCTATTCTCTGGGATTGGCTGCTCTGTATAAGACGCTGATCTATATCCTGGTGACGTTTATCGTCTTGTACCTGGAGAAACTATTTCATGCCTATCGTGAGACCGGCACGCTCACGCAAGCTATCTCGTATGTGTGGGAGCATAAGGATCGCAACCTCATATTTGCCAAAGTGCTCTGTGTCGGTTTGGCGTTTTTTGCGTATCACCTGTACGCGGGGCTCGACCGCCGTCTCGGCGAAGGGACGCTTCGCAGACTGGTCACGGCATCGCCCGGAGATGCGCCGACCCCGGATAAGGGATAAGAAGGCGGAATTCAGTTCCCAAGAATAATGACAAGAGAGGTTAATCAATGGCTTACGAAATTTTAGGAATCGATAACGAGATCATACGTGCCCGCATTTCAGGCGTTATGAGGCTGGCCGACCAAAAGGCGTTGCAGCAAGCGGCCCGTGATTTGATTGATCGGGGCATGAAACCGAGGCTGCTGGTGATGGCTGATAATTTTGAAGGCTGGGAAAAGGCGGAGGAATGGGAAGATGTCGGCTTCCTGACGGGCTATGGCGACTCCATTGTAAAGATGGCGATTGTGGGCGACGAACGCTGGAAAGAGCAGGTCTTCATGTTTACCGGCAAGGGACTGCGGACCACCGAGATCGAGTTTTTTCCGCTGCTTTCATTGGATGAGGCGGAGTTATGGATACGTTCATGAGCCAGGATGGCGTCCGCAAGGTCCGTCAAGAATCATTGCGCGCGAAGCACAAGGCGCACGGAAATGGCCGCAGTTATACGTAACAGGTACTTGCTGGCCGTCCTTATCGTGCTGGCGATCACGGTACTTACGGCGGGATGGCTCGCGTACCTCGAACTTCCGGCCATTCCACCGGTTCTCGTACAGCCCCCGATCCAGACCGATGCCAGCTATGTGGGACGCCACGCCTGCGCCGGTTGCCATGCCGAACAGGATCGCCTGTGGCGAGGCTCGCACCACGACCTCGCCATGCAGGAGGCGAGCGACGAGACGGCGCTTGGGAATTTTCGCGACGCCGAATTCAGGAAGGACGGCGTGGTTACCCGATTCTTCCGTCAAGGTGGACACTATATGGTGCATACCGACGGCCCGGACGGCAAGCCTGCCGATTTCGAGATCAAGTACACCTTCGGCTTTACGCCGCTCCAGCAGTATCTGGTCGAGCTTCCGGGCGGGCGGCTTCAGGCCCTGTCCATCGCCTGGGACAGCCGGCCGAAGGAGCAGGGCGGCCAGCGCTGGTTTCACCTCTATCCGAACGAAAAAATCGACCACACAGACGAACTGCACTGGACGAAACGCTCGCAGAACTGGAACTTCATGTGCGCCGAGTGTCATTCGATCAACCTGCAAAAGAACTACGATCCGGCCAGTCGCACCTACCGCACTACCGCGTCAGAGATCGACGTGGCCTGCGAAGCCTGCCATGGACCCGGTTCCAATCATGTGGCCTGGGCCGAACGCAAGCCTGGCTACGAGCGCATCGATGCCGGGACCAGAGGCCTGACCGTCCTTTTGAATGATCGCCAGGGAGTTCAATGGACGATCGATCCTGCATCGGGCAATGCCAGGCGCGGCGCTCCGCGCGGTTCCGAAAAGGAAATCCAGGTCTGCGCCCGCTGCCACGCGCGGCGCGCTCAGCTATCCGGCGATTACCGCCATGGCCCACTGATGGATACCCATCTGCCTTCGCTGTTGCAGGAGACGCTATATCATGCCGACGGCCAGATCGAGGGTGAGGTTTACGAATACGGCTCTTTCCTGCAAAGCAGGATGTACGCGGCCGGCGTGACCTGCAGCGACTGCCACGAGCCCCACGGTCTCAAGCTGCGCGCGACGGGGAATGGGGTCTGCCTGCAATGCCATAACAAAAACAAGTACGATACCGAAAAGCATCATTTCCACCGCACCGGCTCTGACGGCGCCCAATGCGTCGATTGCCACATGCCGGCCAAGACCTACATGGTCGTCGATCCCCGCCGCGACCACAGTTTCCGCATTCCTCGCCCGGACCTTTCGGCGCGGCTCGGGACACCCAATGCCTGTACGAACTGCCACGCCAACAAGCCGGCCCGCTGGGCGGAGGACAAAGTGCGGCAATGGTACGGCCATGACCCCAAGGGCTATCAGAATTACACCGAAACCCTGCACGCGGCACGGACGAGGGCAATCGACGCCGAGGCGCGTCTGCTCGCCTTGCTGCGCGATAAGGAACAGCCGGCCATCGCGCGGGCCACGGCGGCTGGTGAGTTGAGTCAGTGGCTGAGCGAAAATTCGCTCCCGGTGCTGGCCGAAGCGCTTGGCGATGCCGATCCGCGCGTGCGCGCCGCCGCGGTCGAGTCCTTGGCGCCGCTGCCGCCGGAACAGCTTTGGCAGCTTGTCCATCCGCTGCTGCGGGATTCGGTGCGAACGGTGCGTATGCTCGCGGCGGACGCGCTGGCTGGAATCAGCATCGAACAGGTGTCTCCGAGCGAACGAGCCGATTTCAGTAAAGCCATCGACGAGTATCTGGCGTCGTTGCGGTTCAACGCCGACGAACCGGCCGCGCAGGTCAATCTGGGCAATTTCCATGCGGCGCGCGGCGAATCCAGGGAAGCTGAACAGTCATACCGGGAGGCGCTCGTCATCGACCCCGATTGGCTGCCTGCCTACGTCAATCTCGCTGATCTCTACCGCCAGACGAACCGCGATAGGGAAGGGGAGTCTCTGCTACGAGAAGGGCTGGCGCGCCAGCCGAAAGCGGCCATTCTGCACCACAGCCTCGGATTGTTGCAGGTGCGGCGGAAGAATCTGCCTGCGGCTCTGGGTTCACTGAAACGGGCGTTGGAATTGGCACCTGATGATGCCCGCTTTAGCTATGTTTATGCAGTGGCCCTGCAGAGCGCCGGGCATGCGCGGGAGGCCAGGGCCATCGTCGAGACCGCACTGATGCGGACGCCGGGTGATCTTTCACTGAACGAACTACGGTCTCAGTTGGCGAAGGAGATAAGCAAGCGATAAATACACTGCCACTCAATGCAATATTCTGAAACTAAAGGAATACACACATGAAACCGACATTCATAATCAATCTGTTGCTGATTACTCTTTTGATGCTGACCGGCTGCCAGTCCACCGGCGATAATCAAGCCGATGCGATAGATGCGGCTCAGATCGACCGCGATGTGGACGCCGCCCTGGCGAAGCTTTACGAAACCACGCCCTCGGCCAAACTGTTGGCGTCCAAGGCGAAGGGTATCCTGGTGTTTCCGAATATCGTCAAGGCCGGCTTCATCGGTGGCGCTCAGTACGGGAAAGGCGCTTTGCGCAAGAGGGGCCAGACAGCGGGTTATTACAATATCGTGGCAGGATCATTCGGTCTGCAAGCCGGGGTGCAATCATTTGATTATGCACTGTTCTTTATGAACGATGAGGCGCTTGCCTATCTCGATCGCAGCGAGGGATTTGAACTCGGCATAGGTCCGACAGTGGCTGTACTGGACGCAGGTGCGGCGGGAAATCTGAGTACCACGACTCTCAAGGATGATGTCTATGCATTCATATTCGGGCAGAGAGGCTTGATGGCAGGTATTAATTTGGAGGGATCAAAGATCACCAGGATCAATCCGTAACCGGATATGACATTGATGACACAACACGACAAGATGCGATTCCTATTGTAACTGCATCCTACCGTGCTGCTCTTATGGATTTAATAACGTGGCGCCTGTTGTAGGGCATCCCTTTGTCCTTGCTGATAGGCCCGCTGTTCGGATTCCTTGTGTTTGCCATACAGAAAACCGCCCGTGGTGCCGGCGGCTGCACCGATTGCCGCCCCCAGGCCGGCATTGCCTGCCATTGCACCGATGGCAGCGCCGGCGGCAGAACCGCCCAAACCTCCGGTGACAGCGCGTTGCTGAGTATCCGACATGCCGGCACAACCTGCCAGATTAATAGAGGCCAGTATTGCCAGGACTAAAATATAAAATTTTTTCATGTCATATCCCCTTTAATATGTTTTTTTACATGGATATTTTTCGGCTAAAAACCTGAATTCCGTTTCGACCGGCATTTCATTCATGTATTCAGGGTGTTGTTGAGCCCATGAAACAAACATATCGATTACCTCATTACGTGAGGGCTTGGGCTCCGGATGACAGAGTATCTTTACTTCCCGTTCATCTGCCGTCGCGGCCTGATAATAATGGAAAGCGCCGACCAGATAACCGTGGCAAAAATGGATGGCATCCCGATAATGGGGGTCTTGCGGCGATGCCGTACAGAGATTGATTAGGTTTTGTGTCTGCTTGGCTACGAAATCATTCTCGGTCACGTTGGCTTTTGCCGCGCCAGTGACAAATAAAGCGAGCAATAAGAAGAAGGGGGCGGGATGTTTGAGTTGCATAAGTTATATCCTCAGTTTTTTTGCTTTAATGGGAAATAAATTCTCTACAACAGGAAAATCGCATTTATACATGCGCCGCTCTATCAATTTGAAGAAGAGCATCTTCCTTATCTGTGGTGTATTTCTGTAGTCATTCCTCCCTATCCTTTTCACATTGCCTATAGCAAACATCTACTTCAAGCGGTTACTTTGTGTCATACATTGGATGTCATTGCGCTTATCTTGTTCCGGTTAATAAGGGAAACTAAAGCAAAAATGAAGGCGATTATTTAATCGCTGGATCAAAAGGGGCACAGGGCGTGATCTAATATTGCACTTGTTCCAATTATTTTTAAAAGATTGTCCATTAAAGCTAAATGTCGATTGATTTTATTCCATTCCCTCCTGAAACCCTGATACGCGTCCTGACTATGCTGTCTCTTGGCGGACTTTTACTTGCGGTCGGTATGCGGCTCGATCTTCAGTCCGTGGCTCGGGCCCTTATGTCGCGCCGGCTGTTAGTGGTCTTGCCTCTTAATTTCATATTGGTTCCCGTATTGGTTTCCGCTGTCGTGTGGGGTTTCGATCTGCCGCCGGAACTTTCTGCCGGCATGCTTTTGCTGGCTGCAGCGCCGTTTGCTCCGGTCGTGCCGGTTTTCGTCAAAATGGCTGGCGGCAATCTGACGCTCGCCGCTGGCCTGACGGCGATCTTCCCAATATTTTCCACTTTTCTTACCCCGCTGGTCTTCGAGGCGAGCCTCTCAAGATTCTCTTATGCCGGCTACGCCGATGCACTAAAGTTTTTTCCTTTGAAGAGCCTGGCAATTCTTTTTAACACAGTGACGCTTCCGATCCTTGTAGGAATGGCTCTGCGCCAGGCATTACCCGTCTTGGCCTGCCGAATGCTCAGCCCTCTGGAACGGCTGGCGGAAGCTGCCGGTGCTGCATCTCTGGCCTTCGTCACCTATGTGGAATTTGAGAGCATTGTGGCGACAGGTTTGAAATCGCTGTTGGCGATGGCCCTGGCGGGCGAACTGTCATTTTTGTTAGGGCTCGCGTTGGGCGGTTCAAGGCCGGCCAGTCGGCAAGTGATCGCCTTTGGAACTGCCAATCGGAACATCGCCCTGGCGCTGCTTGTCGCCATAGACAGTTTCGTTGGCACGCCGGTGGTGGCGGCGGTTGTATCAAATGGCCTCCTGTTGATTTTTCTGGGGCTTCTTCATGTTGCCTTTTATCGCTTGGCAGATAGAAAAAAGAATACCGACTCCACCGGTTGATGTAGTCGATCTACAGCCATGCGCCTTACTGTGCCGGATTAATCTAACAGCTATGTTTTACTGCCTAATGTTAGCTACCTGTTGAATAGTAGCTTTTGTTCGCAGTTTAGCTTTTTGATCTTGAGGAGCCTGAATCAAAGAAACAAGATCGCTATGCAAGACATAAAGCTGGTCTTTTCTTATTGCACCTGTCGTCAAATAAACCTTTCCGAACTTATATTCATCTGTAACTTTGGCGCTATTCCAATTGTCGTCACTGCGGACTGAAAAAACAGTTTCGGTTACTTTGCCTGATGCGCGGTTGGCAATGACGATCAATTCATCTTTACTGACCGGAACAAGTCCGTCACCGCCGATAAACCTTGTTGTCAGCTCGATTTCAGGTCACCATGGCGCGTGCAGTAGCGGATGAGGCGTTAGTTGAGCAGACTGCGGAAGGTATACGAAGCGCGGCGCTTGCCATTGCGGCGAATAAGATGGCGGATGGATCGAACACATGAGTGGCTGATTTTGGCCCAGACTGTTGCTATTGGTACGACGGCTTATCCAACTTGCTGAAGCCGTTTTCAGTAATGACCCTATTTTGGGGCAAGCCCAAAATCATGATAACTCCGCCTGATGGCTTCATCACCAGCGGTCGGATAAAAAATGTTGAAAATTTTATGCGTTTTGACACGGTCTGTGCCGATGGCGACTATTTGCTCAGCAACGGAACCTGCCCAAACCTCAGCACGTCGATATGACGAACAGTCATCAGCTACCGGATAAGTTGCCAGACGTCCGAGTTTTTGCCTGAGCACAGCATAAAAGCTAAAGTGCAAGATTTTGACATTATCTGTGTCGGCATTTTGACACTAACCCGGATATTTCATGAAACCACAGAGAACACGAACGACCGCATGGATGTGGGAGGTAGAGCAACGCAGGAGCAGTTGCCGAGAACACGAAGAAAATCATGGTGTTATCATTTATCACCGATAACTTCATAAGCTCATCATGAAATATTTCTAAGTATTTGAATTGAAAAGCCTTCGTGTACTCGATTGCTGTTCCAGACGCAATTCTACCGCCTCCATAATCCCCATGGATGGGGTGAATGCAGAGAAATGACGGGATCATTTCCTGTCCTTGGAGGCGTTCGTGTCCTTCGTGGTGAAATATTCAGGCTAACTTGTCACTTTGGACATTATCTTTATCACTCGGCACATGCTCAGACTAGACCATAAGCTTCCAGTATGGGCGCCAGTTCCTTTTCTATCGTCTGGCGGGATAATCCGAATTCTTCCAGTGTGTAGTGATGATTACTTTGATAATTCTGATTCCGGGCTCCGATAGTCCTCAGCTTGTCCCGAAAGCTTTCACTCATGGTCCAGCTGAAATGGTCGTACAGCCTCTCAATAGTCCCGACGGGATCGTTCCTGAGATCGCGGTAATCAATGCAGAAATAATTTTCCGAAGAGACTTGCGAGCGAAAACGGAACAGATGTTTATACCATTCCACCACCAGATCAGCGTAAGACCGAGACTCTGGGCCATTCTTGGCAATTTCCGGGGAATGGGCCTGCCAGGCCGGAACAGTCAGGCTGACATTGGAAGGAATTGATTCGAAGGGATCGCGGATGATAGTAATGAACCGCGCATCCGGGAATTCCTTTTTGATGGACTCGACTGCCCCGCATGATTGGGTCGATTTTATCAGCATCGTGCGTCCCTGGCCGTTGATATAAATCTGACGCTGCAGACAGTTCCGGTAATAGGCCATCAGTTTTTGGCGTTTTTCGGCTGGAAGGGCATCGGGAAAACCTACATTCCAAAGTTGCTCTATGAAGGGGAACAGCAGGTAGATGGCTTCGGAAGCGAACGCGTAGAGATAGATGCCTCCGTCCTCTTCCGCCTGGTCCAGCCGCATCATGTGCAGATCATCCCATCCGCCGAACCACTTTTTTTCACACCAATCCAGGAACCTGCTGAATAGGCCGCCCAGCTTATGGTCAAGGTAAACCAGAGCATCGATCAGCTTTTGAAAACAGATGGAAGGGAAGATAGTCTGGTACATTTTCCAGTAGATGAAGCGTTCCTCGTCCTGGCATAGCACTTGTTGGAGAAAAGTCGTCCCGCTACGGGGCGGAGCGATGATGAATACCGGTTGACGGACTACGATTTTCCGAAAGCCGGGGAACAAGAGGGTGTCCAGCCATCTGAAGAACGCCAACAAAACTATGAATGAAAGAAAGAGATTGCTGAAGAACAGGACATAGAGCCAGCGGCGTAAACGGAAATGTTTCTGTAACAGGGCAATACGCAAGGCTTTAAGGAAATCGCGATAGTTGAAATACATACCTGGAGTCTCCATTGTTGGCGATGGATATCATCTGGACAGTTTGGCTTTCCTGAGCTCATGACAAGTCTCTAGCATTTAAAGTATGTCGCCAATCAAATAAGATAATCTTGTCAACTCATTGAATAGACCCTTCAATGGCAAGAAAAATTCTTATGCAACGAGCAATCAGAGCCAATTGATCAGATGATGCCGGGCACAGCCAGTGATCAAGGTTGAATCGCTGTTGGCGATCTGTTGTTTGTTAATGCGATGCTATGGATTGCAAGGACTGTATCGCCGTGGCAGGCTGATGGCCAGGACAATTGGCCTGGTGGATTGAAAACCGCAGTGCCAGTCAATCAATGGCACTGCCCCAGGACTCCGCAAAGCCGTTCAAAAGACTTGAGCATTTTGTTTTTCAATAACTTCCGGCCTATTAAATGCCTGACATCGGTTGCAACTCCTGCTAACTGATCGGCATAACTGCGCACTTGCTGAAAGACCACCGTACCATCGCGAAACGCCAGACAGCCGGTGATCCATTGGCTGGAATTGTATGAATGCGACGCATAGAATTCACGGGTTAGAATCAATGTCCCGCCGTTCCAATCGTAATTGACGTGGTGTCTGAGAATGACGGCCGGCCGGTTTTGCACGTTTTTTTCGACCCACTGGAACATCTCGTTCGTTTTGGGCGGCAATGTTGTCGGGTAGTTTATCCAGGCTTTGTGCAAGTCTGGAACGTAGCGCGCCAGGATGACGCTTGCGTTTGCGGCCTGGTCAAGTTCCACGGAAGGCTTGATATTCAGGTTCTTCTCACGCGCATAAGAGGCTATTGCATAGGTTCCATTGCGTTGGTAGGCTTCAAATCGATCGAAAAGAATCTCACGGTAGCGTTGTTCGATTGTGTCCCGGATGGCTTTATGGGGGGAGCCATTGGAAGTGCGCTTGAGAGTTTTTAATTTCTCGATCTCGTGGCCGGAGAGATTGAATTTGTCGCCCGGTTCGGCATCCAACAAAGCCTCGGTTTCTTCGTCAGACAGAACGACAGGCGACAAGGCATCCACTTTACTGTGCGCCGTCAACATCCCATGGACAGTGACATCAACGTCGAGCAAATCCGGATTATCCGTCCGCAAATGTCCGGCCACCTTGGCCAAGGGAACCGGCAGATACCAGGCAATGCCTGCGGCAATCTCATCGGAGCGGTTCTCGCTCAAGGCATAAATGACGGGTTGTCCTTGTGCAAGTTCGTTAATCTGACGCTCATCCATTTCCAATACGCTCAAGACCTCCTCGACCGCCGGCGGTTCAGCAAAAGCAGGAATTCCCGTCACAATAAAACTGATGCCTAACAGGCATGCGATGGCGGCAGCATGATTTAATATTCCTGACATTGTGCGACTCCTCGATCTTCAAGCTGTGCAGGCTAGTAAAATAAACTATAAACGTTCATGGGTAGGGAAAAACAATCCGGCTAAACGGTCATTTCAGGTGCCGGTATCCAGCTTGAGCGCTTCAGCCAGAGCGATCCAGTCTTCAGGGCTGAGCAGGGTGTTGATGTTTTCATCCAGCAAAATCAGGGTGTCGTCGTCAAAGTTGGCTTCTTTTATTTCCTTATTCCCGGTCAATTGGCGCATTGCGTAAAGCAAGGCCTCGTTGCCCGGCGTGTCGAGGCCCAAACCGGCTTCAATGAAATTCTGCGCCAGATAAGCCACTGAGCTGTTCGATCCCGGCCAGATGGCTTCATCCCGCCCTTCCAGCAGATGGATCAAGCCGTCAGGCCGCCGGCTGTTCAGGAGTCCCATCGCCACAGTGTTCAAAAAGCGGACCAGCTCCGTACCCTGGCTGGCCAGCCTGGGGTCTTTTATGACATGCCGGACATAAGCCAAAATTTCAAAGGTATGGGCTATCAATTCTTCCCGAACGGACAGCCTGGCATCCTGATGCAGGACTTCATGCCCCAATAAGATGCCCAACAGGCGGATATCCTCGTGCCGGTAGTTCTCATTGACAATGATTTTAAAGTGCCCGGTTCCATCGTCAATAACATGCGCGGCCACACCATCGCCAGTTGCAAGACGCCCGAAGGCGACACTGGAATAAACGTCGCTTTTGATGGCGTCCGCCGTCCCTCCCGCTGTGCTGTCGACAGTCGTCGCTAAGGCCGCCCGCAACAGAAGGTCCCGCGTTTTGGCCTGGATTGCGGGATCATCCATGATCTTCAGTCCAGGCTGCCCGGCTATTTGATTGACCTGGGCTCTCAACTGTTGCTCCGTAATCGGCGTGCCGGAGGCTGCGGCGGGATTTGCCGGCCGATCAGAAGGGTAGACCTGGGACAGGAACATTGTCTCGTCGGTCGGCGGAAACGCGGGGCCTTTCAGGCGATCTTCCAGGCTGGCCGGCTTGTTGGTTTTGCTCCATGCGCTATAGTCCGCCCTGGATTGACCGGTCCGACGATCGATCAAATCAGCCGCGTAGATAGACAGGCTCACCACAGCGATCAGGGTAACGATCACTGTGCGCTTTATCTGTATGTTACAAACCTCACGGTAGGATTTGTCCATAACGGAAGATCGATCGTATTGTGGGATATCGAGGAAGCAAATCTGAAACTGTGCTTCGGCAAAGAATATAGGAAAAGCCCGGCAAAATAACTTGGGTAAAATACCTATCGTATTCGTCTTGCATTCCGGGAATGCGCGGTTTATGAAAATATGATATGCATGGATGAAGCGGAAGCGCGCGGAGTGATTGACCAAAGCGCGGGGCTATCAAATTCTTGTTTATTATCTGAAGATTTCTTTGAGATCCGGCGGGGCATTTCAGGATAAAACGCTGCTGCTTAAAATACGGGAACGGGCGCCCGATCAGGGTTTCTTCAAGGGAAAAATCCGCTTCCAGTCCTTTTTCATGTCAACCACAGTCCAGCCTTTCTGCCCGGCCTCATCAAGCGCTTTGTCAAGCCGCCCGATGGAGGATTGCCGGTCATAGGCCGTCTCGCGTTTGTCGTCGGTATGATGAACGAGAAGCCCGAAACGCGGGCCATCGCCGGCTGTCGTCCATTGCAGCATTTGCAGATCGCCGTCGGAATTGCCGAATGCGGCGATTGGCCTGTGACCTATGAATTTATTGATAGCCACTGGCTTGCCGTCCTTGTCGTCGATAAAGTCGACCTCCGGCAGGCGCATAAGCACCGGTTTACCGCCCTGAAATTCGAATTTGGTTTTGATGCTGCTGCCGATAACCTGCTCCGGCGGGATGCCATACACTTTCTCGGTCCATGGCCGCATGAACTCGATGCCGCCGCCGGATAAGATGTACATCTTGAAACCTTTGCCGCGCAAATAGGCAAGCAATTCGAGCATCGGCTGATAAACCAGTTCGGTATAGCGCCGGTTGTGTTTCGGATGCTTTGCCTCAGCGAGCCAGTCTTTGACGATTTGAGCAAATTCTTCAGTGGTCATGCCCGCGTGAGAGGCCATGACCAGTTCCAGCAAAGCGCGTTCACCGCCTGCCATCACAGCCTTCAGGTCTCCGTCAAGCACGGATTTGAACGGCTCCGTGTCTTTCCATTCAGGATGCCGAGGGCTAAGCGCCTTGACGCGATCAAGCGGGAAAGCGAGCTGAACATACAGAGGCTGTTCGGACCACAGGGTGCCATCGTTGTCGAACACGGCGATGCGTTTGGCGGGCGCTATGAAATGCCTGCCGCCTTTTTGAGTCGTCTCTGTGACGAATTTTACGATAGCGGTCTTGGCCGGTCCGCTGTTCCACGAGGGTAGGGGATCTGCGGTTCGGGCATGAGTAATTATCGAGAATGTCAGCAATAACAGCCACAGGACACCGTGGCAGCCATTATCGGTTCGCATGCGGTATGACGGGTTCATGCTGTCCTCTATAACATTTTGAATGGCATGGAAGCTTCCAGGTTTAAAACACTTAAGCCCAAAAACGCGGCAGCCGGTTTTTTTCGGCGGCCGCGATTAACCTGTCAAACGGATGTCACCTGTTAATCGGCGTCTTCAGTTGCTCCATGACCTGGTCGATAGTGAAGCTGGCCGCTTTCTGGCGGGGCGGATAGTCTTTGAACGTGGCCAGAAATTTGCCGACGCTGCTCTGGGCCGGCAACATCAGGAAGGCATGGTCAAGATACCAATCCCAGTAGGTGTTGGAGGTGATGGGCGCCTTTTCGTAAGGATCCGTGCGCAGGTTGTACAGCCATGGAATCCTCGTTTTGACGAAGGGTTCGCCCCATACCGCCAGCGTGCCCGCTTCCCGCTGCTGGGCGAACACTAGCTTCCAGTTATCGTAGCGCAACGCCGTCAGGTCGCCGTCGTCGGAGAAGTAAAAGAACTCCTGGCGGGGACTTTTTTGTTCCTGGCCTGTCAGACGCGGCAGTTGGTTATAACCGTCCAGGTGGACTTTGAAGTTTTTCCTGCCGGCCTTGTAGCCCTTGAGAAGCTTGTCCTTGACGTCGGGCGCCCCGGCTGCGGCCAACAGGGTGGGCGCCCAGTCCAGGTGGGAAATGATGTCGTTGGAGATCGTGCCGGGATTGATGTGGCCCGGCCAGCGCACCATGGCCGGCACGCGGTAGGCACCTTCCCAGTTGGTGTTTTTCTCGCTGCGGAAAGGCGTCATGGCGCCATCCGGCCAAGTGTTCATGTGCGGGCCGTTATCGGTGCTGTACATGACGATGGTGTTATCGGCGATGCCCAGTTCATCGAGCTTGGCCAGTACGGTGCCCACGTTTTTATCGTGGTCGATCATGGTGTCATGATACGGACTCTGCCAGCGCCCGGCCTTGCCCAGGCTCTCGGGTTTCGTGTGAGTGCGGAAATGCATGTGGGTGAAGTTGACCCAGACGAATAGGGGCTTGCCGGCTTTGGCGTGCTTGTCGATAAACTCGGCGGCGCGTGCGGCAATATCGTCGTCGATGGTTTCCATGCGCTTTTTGGTGAGTGGACCCGTATCTTCTATCTTCTGAGTACCGTCGGGATTGGCGAAGCTATGAATCACGCCGCGCGGGCCGAATTTCTTGCGGAATTCCGGAAAGTCGGCTTCTTTCGGGTAGTCCGGCAATTCCGGTTCCTCCTCGGCGTTGAGATGGTAGAGGTTGCCGTAGAATTCATCGAAGCCATGAGCGGTGGGCAGAAACTCGTCCTTGTCGCCCAGGTGGTTCTTGCCAAACTGGCCAGTGACATAGCCTTGGGCTTTTAATAACTCGGCGATGGTCGGATCTTCCTTGCGCAGGCCCGAATCGGCGCCCGGCATGCCCACTTTGCTCAAGCCGGTACGGAATACGCTCTGTCCGGTGATGAAAGCGGAACGTCCTGCCGTGCAGCTCTGCTCGCCATAATAGTCGGTGAAAGTGACACCTTCGTTGGCTATCCGGTCGATGTTGGGAGTCCGATAGCCCATTAACCCCTTTGAATAAGTGCTGATGTTGGACTGGCCGATGTCGTCGCCCCAGATGATAACGATGTTCGGCTTCTTTTCGGGCGACTGCGCGGTAGTCTGGGCCGCCGCGGATCCATGGGTAAATATCAGGCTGATTATCAGGATGATCCCAAGCGGGGCAGGTTTGATGCAAGTCATTTTTTTCTCCTTGTTTCAAGGTGGTGCAAATGAACAACGCAATGTTTAAAAAATAACTTCGAAAGGCCCTGGGTTATCGCCTCATTTTGATAGTTAGAATCGCGCGTTGTTCAATTTGCGCGATTGGGTCGAAACCGGGGGCGGGACAAACTGCCATAGCTTGACTCTTTTTATTCCGAAGCCTGCCGCGGGGACGGCCATTGGCCGGAAAGGGGCTTAACCTGAAGGGATATCGGAGGTTATTTTTGCCGAATCCTTATCTGGTCACTATAGCTTTATCCCAATGGCGCGAGTCCCGTCAAACTGGAATTCATCGCATCGGAACGACGGAAGCGGCGCGGTGTCAATGTTTAGAATAAAGCAGAGAGGCCATGATCGATCATAAGGCAGCGGACTAGTAGTCAGTCAATTTAATTATGGCGGTTAAATTTTAGGTGCGAATTTATTTATGCCCTTCAGGGTATTCGCACTATTCGCACGCCATGAATACGCTGCAAATTTTACTCGTCAGAACAAGGCTGACTGAGTACTAGTACTCAGTCAATTTAATTATGGCGGGTAAATTGTAGGTGCGAATTCATTCGCACTATTCGCACGCTATGAATGCTCTGCAAATTTTACTCGTCAGAACAAGGTTGACTGAGTACTAGCATATGATATAAGTTGCCCCCATTCGTCATGTACAGTACCAGCATCGGAACGGCGCGACGTTGAACGAACCGGAATGGAGTTTGGTGGATGAGCTTCGGAACTGGTTCAAGTTCCCCGGCTCGACTCAGGGCCAAGATCGGGTAATGCCCTGTCACCATTGAAGTAAGGAAGCATTTCATGAAAGTTCACCATTTCTGTCAAGGTTTGTTCGTTTTGTTTTTTTGGCTCTATTTAGCGGCCTGAACACCAAGCGCGACGAGAGTCAATCCCTCGCGCCGTTTCCGCTGTTCAACCCGTCGTGGTTCCCGGATTTGACGAGCCGTTAATTTATCTCAATGCAGCGGCAGCAGATTTGATCCCCCTGGTAAAACCGGAAACGCAGGCTTCGGATACTGACTTGGAACGCTTGTCCCAATATCAGACGCTCAACCGTAATACGCCTTGGGAAGCCTCCATTCAATTGAATTTAGGTTTGGACTATTACCGCAACGGCTACTTTAGCCAAACCTTCGACGCCTTCGAAAAGGCGTGGACACTCAGCAAAGACCACAAGGAAGCAGAAGCAGAAGCGAAAGCCTTAGCCGACCGGGCTTTCGGCGAATTAATCCGCATGCATGCCCGGTTGGGCCATGCGAACCGGGTGGAAAGCTTATTAGCCTCCGTGAAAGGCCGCTCGTTTACCGGTCCGGCCACAGCCGCCGTCGCCGGGGCTGAAGAAGGACTGTGGATGATGCGCAACAATCCGGGCATCACCTATTTGTGCGGTCCCAAAGCGCTTTACTCCCTCCTCAAATGGCAATAACCCGATGCCGAAGGGCTTCAAGTGCTCGATGCTTACCGCTCGGGTGTCAATGGCGTTAATTTGATTGAATTGGGCCAATTGGCCGAACAAGCAAAAATGCATTATCGGACGGTCTACCGTGCTGCCGGGTAAAGTATTCCGGTACCGGCCGTGGTCCATTGGAACGTTAACCATTACGCCGCCATCGTCGAAAAGCAAGGCGAGCTTTACCATATCCAAGACCCGACATTCGGGCAAGATCTCTGGTTTACCGCCGATGCGATCAACGCCCAAGCCAGTGGCTATTTTTTAGTGCCGGAAAGCGGCATCAAGTTAGGGGTTGATTGGCAACCGGCACCCATTGCCCAAGCCGAGAGCGTCTATGGCCAAGGTTATACGGCCAGCAGCGATTCAAGCCGCACAACCACCTGCGATGTCAAAAAATCCAAACAACCGTGCAACAGCATTGATCAACCGGATGGGAAGGGCGGCATGGCCTATGACCGTATGATGGATGAATCGTATGGTGGATTCGCCTTAGCAATCCACCAACAAACGGAGCCAAAACCGTCATGTTCCGCGATATTACTGGCTTGCAAGACCTGCCCTGTTCTCTTGTCGTTCTCTTTCTTTACGAAACTGAAAAATCTCAGACCAAAAATACCCCGCGTTCTCGTCGAATTTGCCGTAAAACATCGGTTGAGTCACAAAAAACAACAAAAGGTTGCCGTTTATTTAAGCCTCACAGGATAGACCCAGGACAACAGCCCAAAAGCCACTATGCTTTGGAGCAGTATTTTGAACGTTAGGGTTTTGGCGCTTAATGTCTTAATGCCTTAGCGCCTCATGAGCATAGTCGCCGGACTGAAAGGCATGGCCGCCTTAACGGATGATGCCTAATAGGATTGAATCCTGTTGATATCTTATGGATTGTTAGGGTTGATGCGCTGATTAATAATCTATTGCCATCACAACGCACGATTTTTAAAACTTAAGGATAGTTAAAATATGTTTGGCTTAAACAACGCGCGGAAAAGTAATTGGAGCGATGACCTCAAGCATGGGCAAAAAGTCAGGAAAACAGGCAAGCTAAGTTCAAAAGCAAGCAATTCCAAGATTTTTACTCATGCTAATGTACTTGGCATTATTACCATTTTTCTTCTGTACACCTTCACTTTGCCAGCCCAATCATGCTCCCTGAGTTTTACCTCACCAGATGCAGGAGCGACATTTTTAACCCCCACTATTACAGTGACCGGCACAGGCTCTGGAACTGCAAACCCTAATGATGTGGGGCAAGTAACGGCAACAGTAAACGGAACTGTCTTTTTTAGTCAAAGCGGAACTTTCACGACTTTGATCAATTTTTTGGGCTCAGGTGCAGCTTCAGTCACATTACAACCCGGGGCCAATACCTTAGTGGTGACCGGTAGCGTAGCAGGATGCAGTGCTTCTGATACGCGGGTGATCTTTTATGATCCCACTCCTGCAGCAACCAAGAAAAACCAAGGCCCTTCTCCAGCCACGTGCAATGGCACAAACCCAATCAATGGTGGAACCAGCAATAAAGTTCAACTGGAAACAGATTACCAAGGCGCCGGCATTTATCCTTTGGTATTTCAACGTCATTACAACAGCAAGGCGACAGAGACGAGTGCGGTCGGCAAGTTCTGGCGCAGTTCGTTCTCCGACCGGCTGGATATAACCCCAACCAAAATAAGCGCTGAGCGTGCATCGGGGGCGGCTTATCAATTCCTTTTGCAAAACGGCGTCTGGATCCCTGATGCTGACATTAGCCTGAAGCTGGCGTCACTTGCAAACGGTCAATGGCGTCTTATTCAAGATGACGACACTATTGAAACCTATAATAGCTCAGGCAAGCTGATCTCCATCCAGCTCCGTAATGGCTTGGGACAAACGCTAAGCTACGATGCGCTAGGCAGGCTCACCCAGGTCATCGATACCTTTGGCAAGACTTTAGGGTTTTTCTATGTTTCCGCCGCTGCAAACGCTAACCTGGATCATATCGTACTCCCCGATGCCACCGAGATTCATTACGCCTATCTGGCGAATGGCAATTTATCCCAGGTTATCTACGCTGACACGACCCCTCTTGATCTCACCGATAATCCACGAAAAACCTATCACTATGAGGAAATACTGTTCCCTAGCGCCCTGACGGGGATTACCGATGAAAATAATGCCCGCTTTGCCACTTGGCACTATGATAACCTGGGTCGTGCTATTTCATCCGAACATGCCACCGGCGGCATCGACAAATACCTCCTGTCTTACAGTGCGGATGGCAGCCATACCAGCATCACCGATCCTTTAGGCTCGGTGCGCACCACCCACTTCACCACCGTTCTGGGCGTGGTCAAGCCCACCGGCAGCGACCAGCCCGGCGGTTCCGGCTGCAATGCCTCGGCTTCGACACTGACCTATGACGCCAACGGCAATGTCGCCAGCCGCACCGATTTCAACGGCAATCTCAGCTGCTACGCCTACGACACCAGCCGCAACCTGGAAACCGTCTGGGTCGAAGGCCTGGCGCCCGGTTCAAGCTGTCCGGCCGATCTGGCGGCTTACACGCCTGCGGCCAATAGCAGCGAACGTAAAACCAGTATCGACTGGCATCCGACTTTCCGCCTGCCGGTCAAGCTCACCGAACCGGGCCTGGAGACCCGCTACAACTAAGACGACAAAGGCCAGGTCACACTGAAAAGCCTCAAGGACCTGAATAGCCTGCAGACGCGCAGCTGGGCGACCACCTATACCTATGCGGCCGCCGGCAACCTGCTGAGCAAAGTCGAAGACGGCCCGCGCACGGATGTGTCCGATGTCACGACCTATGACTATTACCCGGACGATGCCGCCTGTGCGGGCGGCCACTTCGGCTGCCGCGGCCAGCTCAAACAAATCACCGATGCCCTGGGCTATGTCACGCAGATCGGCCGCTACAATGCCCACGGTCAGCCGGAAGAACTGACCGATCCGAACGGTCTGGTCACGACCCTGGTTTACGACGCCCGCCAGCGCCTCACCTCCCTGACGGTCGGCGATGAAACGACCACTTACAGTTATGATCCGGCCGGGCTGCTCACGCGTATCACCGGTCCCGATGGCGCCTATCTGGCTTACAGCTATGATGACGCCCACCGCCTGACCGGCATTCAGGACCAACTGGGCAATACTGTCACTTATACCCTCGATGCCCTGGGCAACCGGCTCCAGGAGGACGTGCGCGATCCCACAGGCCAGCTGGCCCGCAGCCAAAGCCGTGTCTACGACGCCTTGTCGCGTCTGCAAAACCTGGTATTACCGGAATAAGGAGTTTCCCTAATGAACTTAACGGCAAGAATTTTCTTTTTAACACTGGCCTCGATCCTGACCAGCCTACCGCTGCCGGTGCAGTTCATCAGCGCCGCGAACGCGGCGCCGGCGGTCAATACGTATGAATACGATCCCAACGGCAACCTGATCAAGTCCACCGATCCGCTCGGACGCATCCGCCAGTACCAGCATGACCCCCTGGATCAGCCGGTGCGCCAGCTGGAGCCGCATCCGACCGTCGTCGGTAGCACCCAGGGACAGATCGATATCGGCTATGACAGCTTGGGCCAGCTCACCAGCGTCACCGATCCGCGCAATCTCACTACCCAATATCAGGTCGACAGCCTCGGTAATCTGACCAGCCAGATCAGCCCCGATACCGGCACCACCAGTTTTACCTATGACGCCGCCGGCAACGTCAAAACCCGCACCAATGCCCGCAACAAGACCGCCGTCTACAGTTACGACAGCCTCAACCGCATCACCCAGGCTGTTTATGACTCCCAGACCGTCACCTACAGCTGGGACAACTGCCTCAACGGCATCGGCCGGCTGTGCAGCCTGGCCAACAACTACGACACTGTCAGCTACAGCTACGACAGTCATGGCCGCATTACCAGCAAGACTCAATCGGTCAGCATGAATACGCTGACTGCCAGCTACAGCTACAATACACAGGGCCAATGGGAACAGACGGTCACGCCGAGCGGCCAGACCATCGGCTACGTCTGGCTGAACGGCAAGATCGACGCGATCACGGTCAACGGCCAGACGCTGATCAGCCAGATCGGGTACGAACCGGATGGTCAGATTAACGGCTGGACCTGGGGCAATGGCCAGCAGCACGAGCGCTTCTACGACCTGGTCGGGCGCCCTGTGCTCGCCAGCCTGGGATTCAATGCCGCCCAGCTGCCTAACAGCCGCCACTATGGTTACGATGCGGCCGGACGGCTCATCCAAATGACCGATGACAGCAATCCCGGCCTGAACCAGCAGCACGACTATGACGGGCTGGACCGCCTGACCGGCAGCGAGCGGGGCGAACCGGCCCAGAGCCGCATCGACTACAGCTACGATCTGAACGGCAACCGCACCAGCAAAATCCTGGACAACGCCACAACTTACAACTACAACATCAGCGCTAGCAACAACCGGCTGCAAAGCCAGAGCGGTGCCCAGGCCGTCAGTTACAGCTACGACAAGATGGGCCTGCTGGTCAGCGATGGCACTCACAGTTACAGCTATAACCCGGAAGGGCGGCGCACCAGCGTCATCGGGGTCATCAGCTACGGCTATAATGCGCTCGGCCAGCGGGTCAAAAAGAATGTCATCGGCGGCCCCTTCACGCGCTACTTTTATGACGAACAGAGCCATCTGGCCGGCGAATACAACGCCTCGGGCCAGCTGCTCCAGGAGATCGTCTGGCTGGGCGACTTGCCGGTAGCGGTGTTGAAACCGACCGTGCCAGTCAGCGCTACCGTTGACGTTTACTATATCCATGCTGATACGCTGGGCACGCCGCGGCAGATCAGCCGGCCCGGCGACAACAAAGTAGTCTGGGCCTGGGAATCGGAAGCGTTCGGCGCCAGCCTGCCGGATCAGAACCCCTCTGGCCTGGGCACGTTTGTGTTCAATCTGCGCTTTCCGGGGCAGTATTATGATGCCGAGACCGGATTGCATTACAATGTCTTTCGCGATTATGATCCGCGGACCGGGCGGTATAGCCAGAGCGACCCCATTGGGCTGGCGGGTGGGTTGAATACTTACATTTATGTTGCGAATAACCCGCTTAATTTAATCGATCCGGATGGGTTATGTCCTGAAGGTCAAGCCTGGAAATCTAAAGGGCAGCGCGGCAAGTGTGTACCAGAATCGGAAGCTGATTACTTGCCTGGTAATGCAGCAGAAGATTTTTTGGAGAATTGCCCACTACCACAAATTAAAGGTATTGCGGCTATAACGGCTGGAATTACTAAAGTCGTCAAGTCTGTAAATTGGAAAAGTGTAAAGCAATTTGGACATACTTTTAATACACATGGGGCAGGTGCAAAAAACACAGATAGACTCGCTGACAGAGCAAGAGGAACAGGTAATCCACAAGGGCAATGGAAAGATAATGAAAAAGCAGCCGAGTTTTTAAATGATACTAAAACTGGAGTTGATGGCCCTGCATCTGTCCAAATACCGGAAGGGCTAGGGCAAGTTGTTATGCCGGATGGTTCGATTGTAAATGCAACGCGAGCCACTATAGTTCCTGGACCCGATGGAATACGTACAGCTTATCCAATCCCCTAATATAAGAAATGTTACTAGAACTAACGCTGAATAATTTAAATAAGAATGAACGTATGCTAGCGAAATCTTACAGCCCAGAGCTAGACGATGTTCGTTCGATATTAAATGATATATGTAATTTTATTGAAAACAAGTGCAAATTTTTAATTTCAGGGTTCGGTCAAGAATATTGGCCGGTTACAGTCTATGCAGATTTGCCTGTATTTTTAGAACAATTGCCGAACGTAATAAAACAAATTTCCCTTGGCAATTCAACTGAAATTGAGTTCTATGAACAAGGTATTGAGAGAAGGCTTTTATTAGAGCCGAATGGCGATTTCTACAAATTAACTTGCATTAGCCAGACCAATTGGCAACCTGATCCAAGCAATGAAACAATAAATGCTTTGGAATTAAAAAATATGTTGTCTGAATTTCTAGAAAGCTTTTTGAATATTACCTATTCTATTGCCCCACATTTAGAAAATAATCAATGGCTTAAAAATTGGCTTAACCCATAACTTGTAATGGCCATATGGCGGATGAATCGTATGATGGATTTGCCTTGGCAATCCACCACAAACGGAGTCTTAGAACCGCAATGCTCCGCAATATTACTGGCCTGCTTGAAATGGCGGTTTGCTGCTATCTGACTATATGATCAAAGGCGGTGCCATTTACCGGATTATCTACGATAATTTGTGGATTCATGGTCACCTTACCCCAAGACCCAAAGAACAAGTCCTGCTGCAAAAATCGTCATGCTGGCAGCTATCAAGTTCATGGTAGCGACACGCCGCGATTCACGGATCGAGGAAGCGAGCCGGGTTGTAGTTGATTCCACTTCGCAGCGCAACGACTCTGGCGCCGCTATTGCACAGTCATGCATGGTTGTCATCATTGCTTCACGGCTGGCTGTCAGAGCTGCGTTGAGCGTCCTTTCAGCCTTGTTTTTGGCGTCATCGCCCCAGCGATGGGCGATGGCTTCCATCTCTTCCTTGAAGCGATCCAGAATTTCTTGCTGAGCGGCCGCGCTGTCCTGCATCAACCGTTCATTGATCGTTTGCAGAATCAAAATCGGATCATGGCTGTATGGCGGATGAGACGTAGTGTGGATTTGCCTTAGTAATGGGCATGGAATAAATCAGGGAATTGTAGGTGCGAATTCACAAGTACCCATAGGGCATAAATAAATCCGCACCTACACCAGAAATTCATCCGCACACTTGAGGAAGTTATTTTATTCACGTTCCCAAGCAAAACGATTTCGCTAAGGCGACAGTTTTAAACTCTCAACCGCGCCGTCACGAAATGCTTGAAAGCGGTCAGCTCCGCCCGGGTTTTGCATTTTAACGTGCTGGCGGGGTATCGATTTTATACACGGACAAAAACCCGCCCCAATGGCTCTGGTAGACCAGACTGACACCTTCCGGCAACTGCTTCAGCGAATCGACGAACGGCAGCAGCCTGACCAGCAAGGTATTTTTGGCTTGCGCATCGGGCGTGGACCAGACACGGTAATAACTGCCTTCTTTCTGCGCCAGATAATTGCCCCCGCCGGTTTCATAAGCCCAACGCTTGACCTGTCTGATGTCTCCGTGCAGGTCGTTGCCCGACGGGATATTTTTTGAGTTCAGCGATAAGGGCGTGCCGCCGTAAGCGGTGAACTCGGCCAGATACAGCAGCAGATCATTGTTGACCAGCAGATAGACGGGCCGCGACGCGCCAAAATGCGCGCCGATCTCGGCCAGGGCTTTGTCGCTGTCCATGGTCAGCCAGCGCGCCATTTGCGCCAGGCGCGTGCGCCCCCCGTCCGAGGCCGCGGGCAACCTGTCCTGCAATGCTTTCCACACCGGATTATGGGCAAAGGTCTGGTCGGACGGCTCGCGCAGCCAGGCCTCCTTGCCGCTCAGGTAATGAATGCGCTGGCCGTCGTCCCACCAGCTCAGGAACAGGGCATCCCGCGGCGCCTTGCGGGCAATGATGTCGGCAGCGGACTGCCAGATATCGTGCCGCAACCCGGTCGGGCTGGAAGCAATCGCCTGCGCGTCCTTCGGGAACAGCACCGCGCCCTGCTGGCGGCCTTCATCGTCCTGATACCGGGCAAGCAGCAAGCTGAACAGGTTCTTGCCGTCCTGGCTGAAGGTATAGCGCTCGATCGACTGTGCAGGGAAATGGCCTTGCACATCGGCTGGCGCTTCCGGCGCATGGCGGACGCTGAGCTGGTCGCCGCCGCTTCCGCCATCCGTCGGAGATGCCAGTTGCCGGTACAGTATCGCGCTGCCCATTGCAAGCAGCACGACACTGAGAGACAGCAGTAGCCCGTTCCTTATTTTCCGTGACATCACGCCTGTTCACTGTCCTGTTCGTCGGCCTTATCCTCCGGTTTATTAATCCGGCCGGGCTTCAGAACCATATAAGCTACGCCCAGACCGAACAAGATCAGCACTACGCCGCTGATAAGCAGGCTGTTGCCGCCTTCGTCTTTTTTGCTGGCTGAGGCGGGCGAGGCTGCTGCAGTCGTTTGACCTGCCGCTTCGCGCAGGCGCGTGTCTTCGTCCATGATTTCGGTATAGTCCTTCAGCAGTTCCGACCAGCCTTCGGTGTAGGTGAAACCGCCGGGATTGGCGTGGAAAATACCTTTATAGTGCTTGATCAGGTCATGTTCCCACATATCGGCATGGATGCGTTCCACATGGCTGGGGTTGTTGCCCTTGGCCCAGAACAACTGGAAGAAACCGCCCGGTGCGTCTTTTTCCGGGGCCGGCGGGTTGGGGCGGTTGGTTTTCTGGCCGACCAAGAGGCCGTCATCATAAAGTTTGGTGACCACTTTCTTGGCTTCCTGTTCCACGTCCAGAGCTTGAATAGTGCCTTTGTCGGCAGCGTCCAGGTAAGCCTTGGCGAAGCTAGCCGAATGGCACAGGCTGCAGGTGTCGATCCAGGCCTTTTTGCGGTCTTCAAACCAGGGATGGCCAAGGTTGTCGGCGATGGCCGGCGTCGGGTTGAATGCCCAACGGACTTTGCGCACCAGATTGTGGGAGTATTCGCCCTTGTACTCGAAGTGGCAGACCTGACAGGTTGGCGCCGTGTAGCCGCCCTTGGTGATGGCGTCTTTCAGCGGGACTTCGAAGTTCCATTTGGCTTTTCCCTGCGTCTGGTACTGGGTGCCGTGCTTGGACATCATGAAGTTTTCAAACTCGTTGTGGTCCGCGCCATTGTGACAGGTGGAGCAGGCTTCCGGCTGCCGGGCCTCGGCGACGGAGAAACTGTGGCGGGTATGGCAGCCGTCGCATTTGTTTTGCTGGTAATGACACATATCGCAGCCTTGCGCCACTTCCCGCTGGGGCATGGCCGCCCAGACGGTGTTTTCGACGTTCGCTTCCCAGTCGACCGCATGGGAAGGATGGCCTTTGCCCCATTGGTTTTGCGGCCATTCCTGGTCTCTTTCCGATTCCGCTTCGGCGAATTCATTCAAATGGCACGAGCCGCAGGTGGCACGGTCAGGCATTACCAGATTTTCGGCGTGGTTGATGGTTTCCTTGCCGACGCCGCCGTGACAATCGATACAGCCGACCTGATCGAGTTGCTGGCCTTTTTCAAGCAAGCCCAGTTTGACCAGGTTGGCTTCGACTTGCACCAGTTTTTCTTTCTTATAGGCGCGCACATCGCTGTCCGACAGGTTTCGAATCGCGGCCAGGTCGCTGTGGACACTGTTTTTCCAGGCATGAAAAGCGCCCGGCGTGGCGGCTTCATGACAACTGACACAGTCGTTGCGGCCGAATTCGCCCTTAATGGTTGTGGGCGGCTTGTAAAAATCCTTGGGGTTCCAGTACTTCTGGATGGGAATCGGTTCCCAGTAATCGGCGTGCGACCCCTTGCCCGGGTGCGCGTCATAATAGTTTTTCTTGAGTTGTTTAAAATCGGGCGTTTCCGTGCTGGCAAACCCGATACAGCTGAACCCTATCAAGCTGAATAGCAACAGGCTCAGCAAGCTAAGCGTCTTATGTTTCATACTACACCCCTATGGCCGTTTTTAATTATTGTATCGATTCGAAACTAAAGTCTAGCGCAATACGATCCATAATAAAACAAATATTGTAAGGGGGACTAGCGGCTTTCATCGGTTGCAATCTGTTTAATTGCATTGATTGCGCATGATCAATAACTCGAAGTTTAAGCCTCGATTTGGCTCATTGGTCTTTTCACGCCGGCAGGGGAAGGGATAAAGTCCGGCAAGGGGAGGCGGTTTTATTACCTGCGGGGGACGACTTCACGTCAAGCGCCTGCTGCCGGCAGTCGCCCCCGCAGTCGGCGTAAGGTCTGACGCTTGGTTGGGATCGTGAACTTCGCGGGGTTTGCGCTAAAAATACGCGAGGCTGAACATGGAGGCCGCTATATTTGCATCAGTAATGAATAGACGGTCTGAGAATAAAGGTCCAGCAGTTCCGACATCAGGTAATAATACGTGGACTCCAGGGTTTCGGTAGGCTGCTCCATGAACAGGTTGAACAGGTCGCTCAGGGCATAAAAACTGTTTAGCAAGGCCTGTTCGGTGGCTTTGGTCGCCGCATCGAGATATGCCATGACAGGCGCGATGGCTTCCGCCGCAACCGCCTCGGGATTTTCCATGAAATTCTGCAGATAAAGCTGAGTTTCCCGTCCCGCATCGTTCACATTGGCCACAAGCTGTTGATAGGAGGCCTCGGCTTGCGGCAACAGCTCTTCGTTCATCCGTGTGTAAAGTTCATCGGAGCGCCTGGCCGCCTGATCATACCAGGCCGCCAGAGTCGGACCCGGCTGGTCGTACAATTGTCTGGCCGATGACGCCATCGACGCATGGAAATCGATCAAGGCCGTGCGGATATCCTGATAGAGCGCCTGCAATTGCAGGTTCAATTGCGAAAAGAGTCTCGATGTGGGCAAAAACAGCTTGTTCTCCAGATCAAGGTCTTTAGGAAATAGAAAATTCGGATTATCGGAAAAAGTCATAACACTCCTTAATAATTCAGCCCGGACTCAAATTGAGCCGAAAAAGAATGCGGACATTTCGTCCGCATTTGAGAGGAAGGATAGAGTAACTCTGATTCTCAATAAAGAGCGCATACAAGAGTCGCGGTTAGTGTATTAATCCTGCAACCCGTTGAAAATGCGACATGATGACGCGCGGCAAAATGTCTCTACAATTGGCATGCAGCCTGCATTGTATTGTTAGTTTTGCCTGCGAAAAACCAGCGCCGCCGCGGTATTCGCCCGGAGCGTGGCACTTAAACTATGGTATTTCACGCACCAAAACCGGGTGATTTCACGCAATATTGCGCGAAAAGCGCCCGATGGGCGGATTTAGCGAATATTTCCAAGGGCGAATGCCGGATTGATCCCGATTCAGAAAGTGCTTAAACTTTAATCTAGCGCGGGTGCTGAGCGGCAACGGCTGCCGTTGTTTTTTCAGGCAGTCGGGGCGTTTTATGTCCCTGGTCTTATAACGTCCCTTGCCGCGCAAGTGCTTTGGCACCCGCTACCCGGCGTACTGTCCACAAGTATGCCGCTGGCTGTGGATCAGCAAAAATCGACCAGGCATTTTCTCTCTATCTCAAAAAGGACGTTATGAAACCGATATCCAATACCGCTTTTTATTGCTGCGGCGTTCGCATGCAAGATGCCGAAACGGCGAACCCGGTTTGCCAAGACACGTATGCCAAAGTTTTTATGAATGAGGCCGGGATGAGGATTTTTTCCGATTTCCAGGAGGAAACCAATCCCAACGCCGGCAATGTGGCGCGGCATCGGATTATCGACGACTGCATACGGCAGGCGCTGGTTGATAATCCCGATTTGAGGATTGTGCTGATCGGCGCCGGCTTTGACAGCCGTGCCTATCGGCTAGACGGCGGTGTATGGCTCGAACTGGATGAGCCGCAAATCATCGCCTATAAAAACGAGCGACTGCCGGTTGAAGCATGCAAGAATCGGCTGCAACGCATCGCGATCGATTTTGAAACCGAATCGCTGGAAGCGAGACTGCAGGCGTTTTCCACCGATGAGCCCGTCATCGTCGTCATAGAAGGTGTTTTTATCTATCTGCACGAGGATGCCGTCAGGCAAACCCTGCAAACCTTACATCGGCTGTTTCCGGCGCATAAACTGATCTGCGACCTCGTGACGGAAAAGTTTTTCAACAAATACAGCCTCACCTTGCAGCAAAAACTGGGCAGATTGGGCGCCGATTTCAGGTTTACCTTGCCTAATCCCGCCGAGTTATTCTGCCGCTGCGGCTATCAGGTCACTCAAAAGCATTCCATCGTCGCTAAGGCTGTGGAATACGGATCGGTAAAAGCGCCGATGCTGCTGTTGAAACTGTTCATGAAAACCCCTGGTGCATGGCTATTCGATATTTGTATTTGAATCGGCTCTCAGGCGATAAATAGTCATCGGAATTGATCTTTGTATAACCAAGGCGCAGAGGGGACTCAATGCAGGATGATCTGTTAGGAACGCGCATAAAATAACTTCCTCAAGTGCGCGGATGGATTTCCGGTGTAGGTGCGAATACCCTGAAGGGCACAAGTACCCATAGGGCATAGCACCTACAATTTCCTGATTTATTTCATGCCCATTACTTAGAGCTTATCCGTAAATAAGTTTATAAAAAGACTTTGCATATGGAAGAATTGCGGATTTTAACGCTTTAAGTACCGTCATAATTTGAACAGATTAGCTAGCTGGAAAGTTTCCGATGATTTTTGGGCACGTGTAGAGCCGTTGATACCTCAACCACAGTGAGATCCCAACAAAACTTACCAACGCCAAGTCGGGGGCGGAAGAAAACCGCTACCCCCGAGGCAAGTCTTTGAAGGGATCATGTATGTGTTACGAACCGGTTGCCAGTGGAAGGCCCTGCCGAAAAGCGAATTCGGGAGCAGCAGTTCGGTTCATCAGTATTTTCTGGACTGGGAAGCCGCCGGTTTATTTGAGCAGTTATGGCAAATCAGTCTGCGGGAATACGATGAAATGGAAGGCATAGCCTGGGAATGGCAAAATTTGGATGGGGCGATGGTCAAGGCGCCTTTGGCATTGGAGTCTATGGGCAGAGACCCGACGGATCGGGGAAAAAAAGGTAGCAAGCGCAGTTTCCTGACGGATCAGAAAGGCGTGTCATTATCTATTGTCCTTAGCGGTGCCAATAAGCATGATGTCAAGCTACTGGCAGCCACTTTGGACGCCCTTGTCATAGAGCGTCCAGAAGTCGAAGAAAGTAGGCAACACATCTTTGCCTGGATGCGGGCTATGTCGGTGAACAGGCAAGACAAGAGGTGCTGGATAGAAACTATGTACCCCATATTCGCCCCCGAGGTGAAGAGGTCGAAGAAAAAGCCAGGAACCCCGATTTTAAGCCGAAACGTTGGGTGGTAGAAGTCTGCCACTCCTGGTTTAATCGGTTCCGGAAAATACTGGTCTGCTATGAGAAAATGGAGCGGAGTTATCTGGGGCTATTGATGCTGGCCGCTTCTGTAATTGTTTTTCGTAAAATTAAACGACAAAACCAACCCAATATTATTTACGGATAAGCTCTAAGTCCTATTTTTACTTGTATGTCGGCTGTACCCGATGTTAGCCTGAATCGTTTTTTCGACGGATTCGCCATTATCATTACGATCCGAATTTGAGCGCCGATGCGGCCAGTTTCGTGCCGATGACTCTTGCTTCGATTTTCGCAAACGCTGTATCTCGCCCCGTAGATCGGTCATCTTCAAAAGGGGAAAATCCGCAGTCATCGGTACTGCCAAGTTGATTTATCGGGATGTATTCGGCGGCTTGCAAAATACGATCACGCACCAGTTCCGGCTCTTCCACCTCCGGATTAAGCACGTCAATAACGCCGACATACACCCTCTGATTGGGGCGAATATTGTCTCGGACAACTGCCAATACCCGATCCAGGTTCTTTTCACTGGCCAATTGCATGTAAAAATGACCGGCCTTGAGCTGAAACAGATCGGGCAAAAGATCGGCATAATCAACGTCGGCGCTATGGGTAGAGTCGTGGTCGCCGCCTGGACAAGTATGTACGCCGATCAACCGGCGTTCTTCTAAAGTGAAATGCTCCAACACCCGATTGTTCAAATCGATAAATTGCCGGAGCAACTGCTTGGACGGGTCGATCTTGACCGACAAACGGCCTTCGGTGAAATCAATCTGAACATGGTGTGCGCCCTGAGTCAGACAACTGCGAATATCCGCCACGGTTTCCTTGATTAAGTCATCTATGAAAGCCTCCCGCGAGTAGCCGGCCAAGCCCTCTTGCGGGTAGAGGAGGCTAAGCGCCGAAGCCGAAATGACAGCCTGTTTTACCGGCAACTTTGTGTAGCGTTTGGCGGCACGGACGTAATCGCCTGCATGAACGCCGTAACGGAATGGTCCGGAGGTAAGCTTTGGCAATTGCCGCGTATGGCCATCGGCGAAAGTTATTACCATACCATCATGAGCAATATTGCTTAGACCGTGCAACGGATACGTGGCAAAACTGGGTTTGGTCTGTTCGCCATCGGAAACTACAGGCGATCCGGTCTGCTCGAAACGCTCGATAGTGTCCCGTAATGCTGCGTCGTAATAGATGTCCAGGTGCTCGCGCGAAAGCCGTCCCTCCCGAAATTCACGGAGTGCATCTAACAATTGAGGTGGACGGGGTATGCTGCCTATGGATTCGGTAGGAATTGACATATGTTTTACCTTTTAGTGTTATTGTTAATGGAAGATGGTTTACAAGGACGAATTGTCTTGTTCCGATTGCAAGCGAAGCGCCGTAATTGCGCCATAAGTCGCCACCAGAAATGGGACTATGTAAGTCAATACTGCCTTTACCACATGGGTTCGTTGGATGCTATGAAAATCGAGAAAAACCAGACTTACCATGGCATCCGGTTGGTTGATCAGGTTTTGGACGGTCCCTACAATCATTGCGACGCGGAATGAGCGGCCATAAGTGCCATTTTGCCGGCTTAACCGGTGAAGATTCAGCCAATTCGACCATTGATTTCTGGAGATAGTCACAGCCAATATGCCCTCTGAAAAAATTAAACACGCCTGTATTGCCTGATCATAGGTCTGCGTGAAGTTTTATGGTTCCTTTGCCGTCAAGCTCAAAGTTGCCGCCGGCAATAGCCGAAGCCCATCGCGCGGTTTTTTCGAAGTTGCCCAAAGAAAAAAGATGGCAACCGGAAAAATGGGTTTGTTCTGCAGTCATAGAATGCTTAACCATGGATAGAACAAGGCTGTCAGGAGCGGCTACGGCGGCAAGTCTGAGCATTTTGGCCGGATGTCTTGCCAGCGTGTCTATGGATGCACCGATCCCGCAGAAGCGGGCTTGCTTGATCAAACCGGATAGGGTCGATATACCGTGCAAGCCAACCTTGATCGGAAGGCGGATGCCTGATCGACTCAGCTGTTGAGCCCATTCGGCTACCGGCGCAAAGTCGAAGAAAAACTGGGTAACCAAAGACACAGACAGTTGCCTGCTCTCTCCGTACTCCTGTTTTTCCAGTAATGCATTCATGAGATCGGTACTGCCGACTATCGGGTGTCCTTCCGGATGACCGGCAAAGCGCAGATCGAAGATCCCATGGCGTTCCAAAATTCCATTCTTAACCATACTCATAGAGGAACTGTAAGGTCCCAACGGCGGATCATAATTTCCCCCGGCAATCACCAGCGCCGCCCTGATCTCTGCTTGCCGATTTAAATTTTCTAACCAACGATTCAATTTATCTTCACTGGCTATCGCACGTGCCGCGATATGCGGGACTGGCACCATATCTTCGTCTCTTAAGCGCTTTGCCAGGGCCACAACTTCTTCAGGTTGCGTGTTTGGCGTAGACACGATGTAGACCTCCGTCCCTGCTCCCAGGTAATGGCGAAAATCGTCGATCTTTGACGCTTCCCGTGTCGTTATTTCGATGCTGAACCCCGAAAGTATCGATCTGAGCCTTGTGGCTACTTCAGTGTCGTTGGGCGCTTCCAAGTCGTTCGCATCGTGATTTTGTAGGTTAGGGATAAACATTTCTCTACCATTATTTTACGTTAATGTAAGTTTTTAGTTTTTTAAATATCCATAATATACTATTTTTTTATTTCATAATATAACGTTGACGTAATATTATGTTAGCGCGTCCAAGACGTGATTCCAATATCAACACAACGGAGGAGCATTAACATGAACACACAACGAAAAAAGGTCACCATCAAAACCTTGGGCGATAAGATCGCAAGAGGCGAGAAGATTGTCGGCATGGAATGCCATGACACGCCCAGCGCCATCATGGCGGAAGAACTTGGCATGGATCTTTTATGCGTGGGTAGTCCCGGCCCAATGGCGCTGTTTGGTCATAAGAGCATGAATACTGTGGACTTTCAGGAACAGCTCTACTTTCTGGAGGCGGTGCTGCGAGGCGCATCAACCCCCTTTATTTGTTGCAATATGCCTAATACAACCGCTTGCGTATCCGAAGCCGATGCCGTGCGCAATGCCTCGGAAATTCAACGACGCGGTGCGGATGGGGTGCATATCGAGCCTCATCACAAAACCGTCAAAATGGTTGAAGCTATCGTCGGGGCGGGCATACCGGTCATCGGGCATTTCGGCGTTCAAGGCGAACGTTGGTCTCAGGTAGGCAGTTATTTACCGAGGGGACGCACGGCGGAAGATGCCGCTGACATTGTCAAGCTCATCAAGAGTTGCATTGATGCCGGTATCAGCACGGTATTGCTGGAGCACGCGTCAGAAGAGTTGGCCAAGTGGTGTTACGAAAATCTGCCGGTGCCGGTCGCAAGCCTGGGTTCCGGCCCCTATGCGCACGGCATTTTTCACGTTTCCTCCGATATTATCGGCTGCTCGGCTTTTCCTACGCCGCCCAAGCGTAACCCCTTCGGAAATGTCTGGCAAAACATGAAAGATGCCTACAGCAAGTATTATGAAGCGGCCCGCTCAGGCTCGTATCCGAATCCTGAAGATTCCCATCATATGCGGGAAGGCGAGTTTGAAAAGTTTCTGGATTTGGTCGCCAAGTCTTAGTTTTCTATACAAGCCCTATTCAGTCAGCAAGTCACCGTGCCGCAGAATTGGAACGTGATCGTTTGGTCAAATACCAAGTAAACATGGCCAAATCTGCGGCCTCTTCAAAAAGCGAGGCATTGCTGAAATGGCGTTGCGCTCCAAAGTTTGCTCCCTGTTTTGTCCCCCTGTGCCCGAACAGGAATTTAATTGAAAATATTGACTCATAGGGCATATTTTGTGAAATAATTTTATTAAGAAAACATAAATTTTCCCGACTAAATCTACCTCTTTTCGATACTCTTATTTTTCCTAATGGTCATATTTTGTAATGCGTCTACCTCCGAAAGAACAGCGTGATTTCCTTAAAATCGGTGAATTGGCTGATGAACTAGGAACAACCCCTAGGACCATACGCTTGTATGAAGAATTAGGCGTCATTGTTCCTGACCGTACGCCAGGCGGTACGCGTCTCTATGGCCCTAAAGACAAGAAGCGTATGGCTATCGCGCTACGCCTGGGGCGGTGCGGAATCGATCTGGAGTTCCTAAAGCGGCTTGCGTGCACCCGCCAGGAATGCAGCTCGGGGAAAGCGGCCTCAGCAGCCATGCAACCGTTGCTGGACGACTTGCGTCACCGGATTCACGGCCTGCTGGAAGATCTGGAACAACTGGAACGGGATTTGGAGCGGGCCGACATGCTGATCCGGCAATGCAGTGATTGTCCGAATCGCCCAAATCGTAAGGACTGTCCTCATTGTCCGGTCGATAAGAATGTTGATCTGACCGATATTGCCCGCCTGATTTGGGATCCTGATGCATCTTAAAAACGGACAACTTACTTTGCTAGCTACACAAAAATGTAAAGCATCTTACCTCCATAACGATTCTTAGGAACGGGAATGAAATAAGACCCGCAATTGAGGCAGGATTTCTGTTCCTATTCAAGGCGCGCAAACAGGCGCATAGCAAGCTATGTAACTGTTTGCGCAACGCCGAAGAGGGACAGAAAGACAAGTCAGTTGCGGGAGTTATAAAATTCACGTTCCTTAACATCATCATAAAGTGATCAGTAAACCGGTAAGCGGTCTTCAATTCGGAATAGGTGGCGTATTTCATCGGAATACATTCTCAATCCAAAAATATACGCGATGATCGCCAAAAGTGAGAGATTGACAGTTTTGTCGGAGGCCGAACTGTATGCATTGTACGGCCTGCCGGATTTCATGCCCAGGTTTATTGCGTTTTGCAACTAGTACTTAGTCATACTTGATATGTCGGATATTGCCCCCACATCTGTTGCTTTCCCCGTTAATGGAACCGAGAAATTGGCAGCAAAGAAATATATAGTCCGGCTAAGTAAAGAAGAACGTAATGATTTGGAAGGCTTGGTACGGCGAGGAAAAGCGGTGGCTTACAAGAGGCTTCATGCGGAAATACTCCTGAAAGCGGATGTCAGTCCCTTGGGAGGTCAGTGGACAGATCGCCAGATCAGTGAAGCCTTCGGCATTTCAACGCGCACGGTAGAGAGAGTTAGGCAGCGATTAGTTGAAAAGGGATTAGAAGCCGCGTTGGAGCGAGCGAAACAACAGC